>JBDHSY010000119.1:0-8090 GCA_039808405.1 Xanthobacteraceae bacterium | reverse complement strand
CACAAGATCGAGATCGTCGCGGCCGACCACCAGAACAAGCCGGACCTCGCGGTCAGCATCGCGCGCAAATGGTACGACACCGAAGGCGTCGACATGATCACCGAACTCACCACCTCCTCGGTGGCGCTGGCGGTGCAGGAAGTCTCCAAGGAGAAGAAGAAGATCGATATCGTGGTCGGCGCCGCTTCCTCGGCCGTGACCGGCGCCAACTGCACGCCTTACGGATTCCACTGGGCGTTCGACACGCACGCGCTCGCGGTCGGCACCGGCGGCGCGATGGTGAAGGCCGGCGGCGACAGCTGGTTCTTCCTCACCGTGGACTACGCCTTCGGCCACGCGCTGGAGAAGGACACCAGCGAAATCGTGAAAGCCTCGGGCGGCAAGGTGCTCGGCGCAGTGCGCACCCCGCTCAACACCTCCGACTACTCCTCCTTCCTGTTGCAGGCGCAAGGCTCCAAGGCCAAGGTGGTCGGGTTGGCCAATGCCGGCGCCGATACCATCAACTCGATCAAGCAGGCCGCCGAATTCGGCATCGTCGCCGGCGGCCAGAAGCTCGCGGCGCTGCTGTTGACCGCCTCGGAAGTGCACGGCCTCGGCCTCAAGGCGGCGCAGGGCACGGTGCTGACCGAGAGCTTCTATTGGGACCTCAACGACAAGACCCGCAAATTCTCCGAAGAGTTCTTCAAGCGGACCGGCCGGATGCCGAGCATGATTCAGGCCGGCACCTATTCGGCGACGCTGTCCTACCTCAAGGCCGTCAAGGCCGCAGGCACCAAGGACAGCGACGCCGTGGTCAAGAAGCTGAAGGAGCTGCCGGTCAACGATTCGTTCACGCAGAACGGCAAGGTGCTCGCCAACGGCCGCATGGTTGCCGACCTCTATCTGTTCGAGGTCAAGAAGCCCGAGGAAAGCAAGCGCCCGTGGGATTACTACAAGGTGCTCGCCACCGTGCCGGGCGACACCGCCTACCCGTCCGCGAAGGACAGCGGCTGCCCGCTGACGAAGTAGTCGCGACGCGATCCTGAACGAACAGGCCCGGGCCGCGCATGCGGTCCGGGCTTTTCTTTTCGCGGGTGGGAGAAACGACCTACTTCTTTTGCGGCCGCGCCGGTCCCTCGACCGCCGGCAGCGACTTGAGATAGGCCGCCATCGCCGCGCGGTCGGCATCGCTCAGATGCGACAGGTTGCGCACCACCTGCACCATGGCGCCGCCGGTGGTGTCGCCGTCGGGCGTCTCGCCGGTCTTGAGGAAATAGGACAGATCGTCCGCGTCCCAGTCGCCGATGCCCTTGGCGGTGATGTTGGGAACGAACCCCTTGCCCTCGGGATCGGGACCGCCGGCAAAGCGCTGCGCGGCGACGATGCCGCCGAGCGCGTTGCGCGGGCTGTGGCATTCGGCGCAGTGGCCGAGGCCGTTAACCAGATAGGCGCCGCGCTTCACCTCGGCCGACTGCGTGGCATCGGGCTGGAACGGCTCGCCGGTCATGAACAGCGCCTTCCAGATGCCGACGTTGCGCCGGATGTCGAACGGAAACGCCAGCTCGTGATCCTTGACCTTGCCGGCGACCGGCTTCAGCGTCTTGAGATAAGCGAACATGTCGCGCAGGTCGCTGACGCTGGCGTTCCTGTAGGACGGATAGGGAAACGCCGGATAATAGTGCGAGCCGTCGGGCGCGGTGCCCTCGACCATGGCGGTGACGAACTCCGCCTCGCTCCAGCGCCCGATGCCGTCGTTCGGATCGGGCGAGATGTTGGGCACGTGAAACGTGCCGAACGGCGAGGCGAGCGCCAGTCCGCCGCCGAGCGCGAGCCGGTCCTGCTGGCCCGGCGTGGCATGGCACGACGCGCAGCCACCGGCATTGAACGCCGTCTCGCCGTTGGCGAGGTCGGGGGTATGCGGGGACAGCGCGGACGCAGCGACAACGCGCGGCACCGTCAGCAGCCAGTAGATGCCGCCGGCAGCGAGGCCGGCGAGCACGACGACGCCGGCCAGCACGCGGAGCGCCGTTTTGCGACGGCGCGGCACGGGGCGCGCGGACACGATCAGCTGTTCTTCAGGCGATACGTCTCGTGGCAGCCGGAGCAGCCCTTGCTCATGACGGGAAACACCGCCTTCAGGCTGTCGAGATCCTTGATCTTGCTTTTGTTGTCGGCAATGGCCTTGTCGAGGTCGGCGATATGGGATTCAAAGCCGGCGCGATCCTCCCAGACCTTGTCGGAAGCGCTGTAATCGCCGGTCTTCGGGGCGCCCTTGGTGCTCTCGGGATAGAGCGGCGCAATCGACTTGCTGAAGGTTTCCAGTTGCGCCAGCGCCGCATCGACCTCCGCCTGGTCGTAGGGCTTGCGGTCGCGGGACATCTGGCCGAGCGTGCCGAACATGCTCTTGCCGGCCGCCTTCATGGCGTCCTTGCGCTTGGCCACTACGTCGTCCTGCGCCATGGCGCCGAAACCCGACAGAAGCGTACCGAGCGCCAGCGCGGACAACGATAGTCCGAAAAAACCCACGCGAGTCATCAACATCTCCAGATTGAAATCATTCTAACTCATGGAGAAAGCCGGAAAACCGGGGCTCACGCAAATCAACACCTTGTCAGAACACGAACCGAAACCGATCGCGTTTGCGCGCATTGACGTCGTTAAACAGACGTCGTTTCGGTGACCGGTTACCGCCCGGTCAACAGCGCCTTGAGCCAGCGCCGCCCGAACAGAAGCCAGACCGCAACCGCATAGACGACCGCGCCGACCACGATCAGCCCGCCGAGCGTCGTCTCGTCACGCAGCGCCGTCCAGCCGGCGAGCGCCACGCCAAGCAAGCGCGCGGCGAGCCACAGCGCCGCCGCCAGCGCGACGCCGCTCGCCGCGAATTTCGCGACCGCGATCCACAACGGCCGGTCGAGCGCGACATGGCCCAAGCGAACCGCGAAGACGAGCACCAGCACCAGATTGACCCAGGCGCCGATGGCGGTGGCGAGCGCCAGCCCGACCTGCGCCAGCGACCCCATCAGCGCCACCTTGAGCGCGAGGTTGACGACAAGTCCCGCGAGCGACGCCTTGACCGGCGTCAGCGTATCCTTGCGGGCGTAGAACGTGGCGACCGCGCTGCGGATCAGCACGAACGGAATCAGGCCCACGGCATAAGCGGCAAGCGTCGCTCCCGCTGCCGCGGCGTCGGCGCTGGTGAAGGCGCCACGGGCGAACATCGCGCGCATCACCACGTCGGGGACGGTAAGAAACGCCGCCACGAACGGCACCGCGAACAACAGCGTGAACTCGAAGGCACGCCGCTGCGCGGCCAGCGCGCCGGCATGATCGCCCGCCGCCAGCCGCCGCGCCATGTCCGGCAGCAGCACGGTGCCGATGGCGATGCCGATGACGCCGATCGGCAACTGGTTGAGGCGGTCGGCATAATAGAGGGCCGACAACGCGCCGCTGGCGAGGAAGGTGGCGATGATGGTGTCGGCGAACAGCGCAAGCTGCACGCCCATCGAGCCGACCGTCGCCGGACCCAGCGCCCGGAAGAACGCGCGCGCGTCGGCATCGAGCCGGAACGGCGCAAGGCGCGGCAGGCCGCCATGGCGCGCGGTGTCGCCGGCCAGCAAGAGGACTTGCAGCACGCCGGAAACGAGCACGCCCCACGCCGCGGCATGGCCGGCGGTCGGGAAGAACGCGGCGAGCGCCAGCGCCGCGATCATCGACAGGTTGAGCAGGATCGGCGCGGCGGCGGCGGACGCAAAGCGGTTGGCGACATTGAGCATGCCGCCGTAGAGCGTCACCAGCGTGATCAGCAGGAGGTAGGGAAAGGTGATGCGCGTCAGCTCGATGGCCAATTCGCGCTGCGCCGGATCGTCGGAAAAGCCGGGCGCCAGCAACGTGATGACCTGCGGCATGAACAGCCATGCTAGCGCCAGCAGCACGAGTTGCGATACCAGCAGCAGCGTAAAAATCCGGCTGGCGAACAGCTGCGCGGCGATGGAGCCCCTGGCCTCCTGCACATGGGCATAGGCCGGCACGAAGGCGGCGTTGAAGGCGCCCTCGGCAAAGATCGCGCGGAAATGGTTGGGCAGCCTCAGCGCGACGAAGAAGGCATCCGCCACCGGGCCGGCGCCGAGGATCGCGGCCAGCATGATGTCGCGCGCAAATCCGGTGATGCGCGACAACAGGGTATAACCGCCGACGGTGAAAATGCGTCCCAGCATCGGCGGAAGCTACCGTATCCGAACGACGGACGAAACCGGGTCAGCCGATCTCCGCCATCGCATCGCCGACGGCTGCGATGATGTGCGCCTGCGTCGGCTCGTCGAGATAGGAGTGCATCGGCAGGCTGAGCACCTCTCCCGACAGCCGCTCGCTGACCGGCAGGCCGGCCGGGTCGGCAGGGAAATGCCGATAGGCGGTCTGGCGGTGAAGCGGCTTTGAGTAATAGATCGCGGTCGGCACCCCGCGCGCCTTCAGCGCGGCGGCCAGCGCGTCGCGGTGCCCGCCCGGAACGCGGACGGTATACTGCGCCCAGGTCGAGGTGTTGCCGGCCAGCAGGCGCGGCACGCCGACGATGTTGCCGAGCGCCTGCGCATAGCGCTCCGCGACGACATCGCGCGCGGCGATCTCGTCGTCGAAAATCTTCAGCTTCTCGCGCAGCACCGCGGCCTGCACGGTATCGAGCCGCGCCGTCAGGCCGAGGCGCACGTTGTCGTACTTGTCGGAGCCCTGCCCGTGGACGCGGATGCTGCGCAGCGTCTGCGCCAGTTCGTCGTTGTCGGTGAAGATCGCGCCGCCGTCGCCGTAGCAACCCAGCGGCTTGGCCGGGAAGAAGCTGGTGGTGGTGGCGTCCGCCAGCGTGCCGAGCTTTTGCCCCTTGAACGCGGCGCCGAAACTCTGGGCGGCGTCGTCGAGCACGAACAGCCCTTCCGCCCGCGCCACCTCGGCGACGCCATCGTGATCGGCGCTCTGGCCGAACAGATCGACCGGGATGATCGCCTTCGGCTTGAGCCCGGCCTTGCGCGCGGCGGCGATGCCGCGCTCGAGCGAGGCGATGTCGATGTTGAAGGTGGTCTCGTCGGCATCGACGAACACCGGCGTGGCGCCGGCGAGCGCCACCACTTCCGCCGTCGCGCAGAACGTGAAGGTCGGGCAGATCACCGCGTCGCCCCGGCCGATATTGTTCGCCATCAGCACCATCAAAAGCGCGTCGGTGCCGCTGGCGCAGCTCACGACATGCTTCGCGCCGCAGAACGCCGCAAGCTCCGCCTCGAGCTGAGCGACCTCCGGCCCGTTGATGAACTGGCAATGCGTCAGCACCCGGCCGACGGCCTCGTCGATCGCCCTGCCAAGCCGGCGGCGCTGCGCTTCGAGATCGATGAAGGCGATGGAGGAGACAGGCGCATGCTGGTTCATCGAGGCTTCCTTGAAGAGGGGTCAGCCGGCGGCGCGCCGTGGCAGGGTTGGCCGAGCGGCTGCCGACGTATTGCGGGATTCGAGGCACTGGATCGCGATTTCGAGGCTGGCGGACGCCTGCTCGCCGGTCACCGGCGGCTCCGAGCCATCGCGGACCGAGGCGATGAACGCCATCAGTTCGGCGCGCAGCGGCTCGTCGTGGCCGACCGACAGATGGCGCATCGAATAGCTGCCGTCGGGCTGGAAGCCGAAGCATTCGCTGACCTGCCGCGTCAGCAGGTTGCCCATGATGTATTTTTCGCGGGTCGCCACCGTCACGCTGCGCGCCTTGAACGGCGTCAGCCAGTTGGTGTTGATATGCGCGAGCACGCCGGAGGCGGTGCGGAACTGCAACAGCGCGATGTCCTCGCGCTCCGCCACGGCGCTGGAGAGCTGCGGCTGCACCTCGACGATCTCCGATTCGGTGAACCAGCGGATCAGGTCGATGTCGTGCACGGCGAGATCGATGACGACGCCGACGTTGGACATGCGCGGCGGAAACGGGCCGACCCGCTCGATGGCGATCGACAGAATATCCTCGCCCGCGATGGCACGCTTGATCGCCGCCACCGCCGGATTGAAGCGCTCGACATGGCCGGCCATCAGCGTCACGCCGGCGCGCTGCGCGGCCTCGACGATGGCATGGCTCTCGGCAACGGTGGAGGCGATCGGCTTTTCGACCAGCACATGGATGCCGCGCCCGATGCAGGCGAGCGCGATCTCATGGTGGAGATGCGTCGGCGCGGCGATGGTGGCGGCGTCGATGCCTTCGGCAAGCAACGCATCGAGCGTGGCGAAGGTGGCGCAGCCGACGAGGTCGGTGGCGCGAACGCGGTGCTCGTCGAGAGGATCGACGATGCCGACGAGGTGGACATCGGGCAGCGTGGCGAGGACGCGGGCATGGTTGGTGCCCATCACGCCGGCGCCGACGACGCCGATCCGCAGCGGGCCGCTCTCTGCTGTAGGCCTGGAATTCATCAAAAGGACCGTTTCGGGAACGTTCGCCGCAGTGAACCGCGACGCAAGGCTGAGGCTGTGTAGCACGCCCCCGCCGACCGCGCGAAGGGCCGGGGCGCCCGTACAAACACGTTTTGATTCAAAAAATTACAGGGAAATCCGGATTTTTCCCCGCGCGGCGCGGGCGCCGCTCCCCTGCCCCGCCGAGGCCCGCAGCGACCGGCCGGCGCGGCGGCGCTTACGGCCGGCGGTAATCGTCCTCGATGCGAACGATATCGTCCTCGCCGAGATAGCTGCCGGTCTGCACCTCGATCAGTTCCAGCGGAATCTTGCCGGGGTTTTCCAGCCGGTGCGTGGCGCCGATGGGAATATAGACCGACTCGTTCTCGTGCACCGTCCTGACGGCATCGTCCACCGTGACCGCCGCGGTGCCGCGCACCACGATCCAGTGCTCGGAGCGGTGGTGATGCTTCTGCAGCGACAGCCGCCCGCCCGGCTTGACCACGATGCGCTTGACCTGATGCCGGTCGCCGGCATCGAGCGACTGGTACGACCCCCACGGCCGATGCACCTTGAGGTGGCTTTCGGTGACGCGCGGCGCGATGGCCTTGAGCTTCGCCACCAGCCGCTTGAGGCCGCCGTTCTGCTGGCGCGCCACCAGCACCGCGTCGCCGGTCGCAACCACCACGAGGCCCTCCACTCCCTCCAAGGCCACTACCGCGTCGTCGGTGATGACGTTGCAATCGCGCGCATCGTCGAACACCGCGGTGCCGCGCGCGGCGTTGCCGTCGGCGTCCTTCGGCGACAATTCCCAGACCGCATGCCACGACCCGACATCGGACCAGCCGCAGGCGAGCGCGATGACCGCGGCCCGCGTGGTGGTCTCCATCACGGCGTAGTCGATGGAGATCGGCCTGGCGCGGGCGAACGCCTCGGGATCGAGCGTGACGAAGCCGAGATCGCGGCCGGCGGTTTCGACCGCCGCCGTCACGGCGGCAACGCTGTCGGCATCGACGCTGCGATACTCGTCAAGCAGCGTCCCGGCCCGAAACATGAAATTGCCGCTGTTCCAGACATACCCGTCGGCAAGATAGCGCGCCGCGGTCGCCTCGTTCGGCTTTTCGACGAATTGCGCGACCTTGCGCACCGCGCCGGCAATCGCCTCGCCGGGCCGGATATAGCCATAGGCGGTCGAGGCTTGCGCCGGCGCAATGCCGAAGGTGACGATATGCCCGTCGCGGGCGGCCGGCAGCGCCGCCGCGCAGGCGGCGGTGAAAGCGTCGCGATCGCGCACGACATGATCGGCGGCGAGCGCCAGCACCACCGCATCCGCCTCGCGCGCCATCGCAAATGCCGTTCCGGCGGCAATCGCCGGGCCGGAATCCTTGCGCATCGGCTCCAGCAGAATGTCGGCGTCCGCGCCGATCTCGTCCAGCTGCTCGCGCACGATGAAGCGATAGGCGGCGTTGGTGACGATGACCGGCCGCGCGAAGCGCGTGCGATCGGCCACCCGCAGCATCGTATCCTGAAACGTCGAGTGTTTGCCGAACAGCGCGATGAACTGTTTTGGCCAGCCCTCGCGCGACAGCGGCCATAGCCGCGTGCCGGCCCCTCCGCACATGATCAGCGGGACGATCGGCTGGGTCATCGATGCACCCTACACGCCATAGTATTCACGATACCACGCGGCGAATTTCGTAACG
>JBDHSY010000118.1:0-8122 GCA_039808405.1 Xanthobacteraceae bacterium | reverse complement strand
GACTGCACGTCGCCGTCGTAGTTCTTGCAGGCCCAGACATAGCCGCCCGACCATTTCAGCGCCGAGGCCACCATGTCGTCGATCAGCCGGTGCTCGTAGGTCAGCCCCTTGGCCTCGAACTCCTTTTTGAACTCACGGTCGTAGATGTCCTGGAAGATGTCCTTGAAGCGGCCGTCATAGACCTTGAGGATGGTGTTCTTGGTCGACAGATACACCGGATAGCCGCGCAGCAGGCCGTAGTTGAGCGAGGCGCGGGCAAAATCCTTGATCGAGTCGTCGAGGTTGTACATGCCCATCGCGACGCCGGCGCCGGGCGACTTGAACACGTCCTTCTCGATCACGCTGCCGTCCTCGCCGACGAACTTCATGGTCAGCGTGCCCTTGCCGGGGAACTTGAAGTCGGTGGCGCGGTACTGGTCGCCGTAGGCGTGGCGGCCGATGATGATCGGCTTGGTCCAGCCCGGCACCAGGCGCGGCACGTTGTTGCAGATGATCGGCTCGCGAAAGATCACGCCGCCGAGGATGTTGCGGATGGTGCCGTTCGGCGACTTCCACATCTCCTTGAGGCCGAATTCCTTCACCCGCGCCTCGTCCGGGGTGATGGTGGCGCATTTGACGCCGACGCCGACCTTCTTGATGGCGTTGGCGGCGTCGATCGTCACCTGATCGTTGGTCTTGTCGCGGTATTCCATTCCGAGATCGAAATACATCAGCTCGATGTCGAGGAACGGGTTGATCAGCTTGTCCTTGATGTACTGCCAGATGATCCGGGTCATCTCGTCGCCGTCGAGTTCGACGACGGGGTTGGTCACCTTGATTTTAGCCATGGGACATCAAGCCTTTGGTTTTGCGGGTGGTCCGTCAGGGGAGGGGCCGAAGGCGGCTTCGGCGCCGTGCCTATAGCACCGCGGGAGCGCGTGCGGAAGCCGCGAGGGCCGGCTGGGCGGCGGCTTGTTACAGCGCGGCCTGGGTGGCGGTGCCGGCGACGATGTACCAGGTCACCACCGGGCCGCAGATCAGCGTTCCCGGCAGGCTCGATCCGGTGCGGCGGAAGGTGAAGGTGCTGACCACGGCGACGGCGGCGAGCAGCGGCACGAACTGGATCGCCAGGATGGTGGAAAGCGGCACGAAAGCCGGGTCGGGCAGCGGGTTGATCAGCCGGCCGGTGAGCGCCAGCGCGCCGTATTGCACGGCGAGCAGCACCGCGAAGCCCAGCGTCAGCGCCGCGATGCTGGTGAGATAGGCGCCGGCGGCGGGCGCATCGGGGCGGCTGAAATTGCGGTGCAGGACATGCAGCGCGATGGCGAAGAAGGCGGTGAACGGCACCACGTAGATCGCGAAGATCTGCCACTGTTTCGGGCTCATCGGCTTCAGCGCCACCACCCAGAAGCGGAAGTCGACCTTGAAGGCGAGGTCGGTCAGCCGCAGCGCGACCAGGCCGGCGATCACCGTGATCGCCGCGATCGCCACCGACGGCACGATGATGCTGACGCGGCGCGCCCGCTTCGGCGCGAACGGCGCCAGCGCCAGCGCGATCACGGCGTTGACGAGCGCCCATACCAGGATCTGGTTGGTGATGCCCTGCGGCAGCCATGTCGTCGGGGTGACGAAGGTGCCGCCGAGCGCCAGCGCCGGGTAGTAGGTCAGGGCCGGCACCAGCGCCGACAGGATCAGGATCGCCGCCTTGGCCGCGCCCGAGGGTTGCGGCGGCATGGCGGCGTCTGCGCCGCCCGCGCGGGACAGCCGCAGCGCCGCAAACGCCGGCAGCGCCAGCAGGGCGTCGAACATCCCGATCAGCAGCGCGACGAAACCGATTAGGGCGAGCGCCGTGCCGGTCTCCTTGCGCGGCCAGAGCTGGTCGTCGCCCGGCAGCGGCCGGCCGCCTTGCAGGGTTTTGGCGAACCAGTCGAGGCTGGCCGCGACCGCCTCGCGCGACAGGTGTTCGCCGGGATGGGTGACGGCCGGCGTATAGAGCGCGCGCCCGGTGCCCTTGGCGATCTCGCCGTAGACCCGGCCCGGCTCGACGGTGCCGCTCGAGCCGAACAGCGCCCACAGCTTCGGGCTCGCCGCGGCGTCGCGGCCACGCACCACGTCCCACATCAGGTCGGCGAACTCGTCGTATTGCCCGAACACCACGGCGGCATTGCGCGGCCATGTCGGCGTGCCGTCGGCGGCAAACGGTTTGCCGGTCGCCGAGCCGACCAGCACCACGGCCTTGTAGTCCTGCGGCATTGCGGCGGCGGCGGCCAGCACCGCCCAGCCACCCATCGAGTGGCCTTCGAGGCCGATATTGTTCTTGTCGACGACATCGAGCCCGCGCAGGTAGGCGAGCGCGTCCGGCCCGCCGAAGCCGTGGGCGAACGCCGGCGGGTCGCTGAAACCGTGGCCGGTCTGGTCGATCGCCAGCACGACATAGCCGCGGCGGGCGAACTCGATGGCGAAGCTCGACTGGGTTTCGCGCGAGTTGATGTAGCCGTGGACGGCGAGGATCGCCGGGGCCGGCTGTTGCGCCGTCGCCGTGCGCGGCACGTAGAGCAGCGCGCTCATGGTGTTGCCTGCGGCGCCGCGGAAACGGATGTCGGACACGGTGACGCCGTTCGCGGTCTGGGCGGTGTAGGCGAGAAAGCCCCCGAATCCGATCAGGACGATCCCGACGATCAGCCAAATCCCTTTGCCGCGCATCGGCCTGCCCTTCGTTCCGATCGTCGCGACCGGGTGTGAACTCAACGCCTGTCCGGTTGCCATCCTTATAGCGTTTTGGCCGAAAGGGGGAGCGGCGGCGGCCGGGTTGTGGATGGGGAGCGTGAGGCGCGCCGCGCCACAATTTTCTTGAGATTCGCCGCCGGACGCGCCAAGCGAGGCGGACAAACCCGTAAAACTCTCCACGCCCGTCACCTTAACGAGGACTGCCATGCCCGGCGCCGGCACCGATCGATCGCACCCTTCATCCGGCGGCGCCGCGCCGGTGGTGATTCTGGTCGAGCCGCAGCTCGGCGAGAACATCGGCATGGCGGCGCGCGCCATGGGCAATTTCGGGTTGACCGACCTGCGCCTCGTCAGCCCGCGCGACGGCTGGCCGAACGTCGCCGCGCAACGCGCGGCCTCGGGCGCCGATCACATCATCGGGAGCGTGGCGCTGTTCGATACGGTCGCGGCCGCGGTCGCCGACTGCTCGCTGCTCTACGCCACCACCGCCCGCGCCCACGATCAGGCCAAGCCGGTGGTCGGTCCGGACGCGGCGGCCACCGAGGCCGCGCGCGAGATCGCCGCGTCCGGCCGCGTCGGCATTTTGTTCGGGCGCGAGCGCTACGGGCTTCTCAACGAGGAGGTGGCGCTGGCCGACCGCATCGTCACGTTTCCGGTCAACCCGGCCTTCGCCTCCCTCAACCTCGCGCAAGCCGTGCTGCTGATGGGCTACGAATGGTTCAAACAGGTGAACGCCGGCGCGCTGCCGTTCACCGCGCCCGCGCGCTCCGAGCGCGCCTCGCAGCACCAGATGCAGGCGTTTTTCGACAATCTGGTGCGCGAACTGGACAAGGCCGAGTTCCTGCGCCCGCCGGAGAAGCGGCCGACCATGCTGGTCAACCTGCGCAACATCTTTACCCGCATGGAGCCGACCAAGCAGGACATGCACACGCTGCACGGCGTCGTCACCGCCATCGCCGAGGGCCGCAAGGGGCCGGCCAAGGGCGGCGTGCTCGACGAAACGCAGGCGACGCGGCTGCGCGCGCTTCTGGCCGAGCACGGCCAAAACCGTTCGCCGCACGACAGCGGCACGGTGCGCGGGCTGGCGCGGCTGTTGCGCCGCAATCCGACCGATGCCGAGCGGGCGTTGTGGAACGCGCTGAAAAGCGACCGCCGCTTCGCCGGCGCCTTCAAGCGGCAGACCCCGGTCGGCCGTCACATTCCCGATTTCGTCTCGTTCGAGCGGCGGATCGCGATCGAACTGGTCAATCCCGGCGAGACCGACACCATCGTCGCCGACCGCGCCGAGCGAAAGGCGTGGCTCGAGGCGCGCGGCTACCGCGTGGTGCAACTCGCCGCCGCCGCGGTCGAGCAGGATATCGATGCGGCGCTGGCGGCGCTCGCCGAGCCGTGACGGGCAGCACCGTTCACAGCCGCGTCCACAAGACCGGCAGCGCCGACACCAGCATGGCGATGCCCGACAGCGTCAGGAGGCCGAGCACGATCTGGCGAAAGGCCATATCGCTGATGCCGATATAGGTGCGCATGCCGAGAAAGGTCGGGATCAGCATCGCCGGCAGGATGATGGCGAACATCGGCAGCATTTTTGCCGTGACGACGCCGGTGGCGACGTAGCTGACCATCGTCATGGTCAGGATCGCCAGGTTGAAGTTCTGGATGATCGAGCGCTGGGTATCCTTGTCGTAGCGGCGCAGCGCGCACCACAATGTCGGAAACACCCCGGCGAAGCCGCCGAAACCGCTCATCACGCCGCTGACGAGGCCGACCGTGCCGTCGGCGAACGCGCCGCCGACGGTGAGCGGCGGCAGCCGCGGCGACAGCAGCATGATCGGGCACCAGATCACCAGCAGCGTGCCGAGCAGGGCCTTGAACACGGTGATATCGATCAGCGGCAGCACCATCATGCCGATCGGGATGCCGGCGAGCCCGCCGACCAGGAAAGGCCAGAACAGCTTGAGGCTGAAGCCGCGCCGCACGGTGAACACGGCGAGAACCTGCCCCATCATGGCCCCGAACACCACCATCGGCGCGAGCATCTGCGGCTCCACCACCCAGACCCAGATCGAGGTCGAGACCAGGGCGAAGGTGAAACCCGACAGGCCCTGCACGAAGCCCGCGACGGCGGCGCCGAGGACGACGATGGCAACGACGAGGAACGACATGGTCCGGCGGCGCTCCTCACGGTCTCGTGTCCGATCGGATCGGAAGCGATCTGCTGGATGCGGGTTCGATGCAGACTTCGGGGCAGCGCCGAGGCTGGGCGTGGCGCGAATCGGGCGGCGGGCGAGGCGGTATTCTATAGAATTGATCGAAGGATCGTCTCGATGCGCCGGGCGCTCAAGCCTGGCCGGCCGGGCCAATCCCGCAGCATCCGGGACGGCGACGGCCAAGGCGGGAGAGCCTCGCGGCAGAAATCGAGACGAGGGGAGGAAGCGACGCCGCCGCGGCGGACCGCCGGCGGCGTCGGCTCAGGTTATTGTCCGGCCTTGACCTGCGCCACGGCCACGGGAAGCAGTTCGTCCATCTTCTTGCGGACCTCGGCCTCGCTCACGCCGTGGCCTGCGAGGTCGCCCGCGACCTTGCGCAGCACGTCGTTGTCGCCGGCCTCCTCGAAATCGGCCGCCACCACCTCCTTGGCGTAGGCGTCGGCGTCGGTGCCCGCCTTGCCGAGCTTTTCCGCCGCCCACAGGCCGAGCAGCTTGTTGCGCCGGGCGAGCGCCTTGAACTTCTGCTCCTCGTCGAGCGCGAACTTCTTCTCAAAACCTTCCTGGCGCTTGTCGAACGTTGTCATGGTTTTCAGGGTTCCGATGGCAGGAGAAAGCGTTTCCGCCGCATTGCGGCGAGGGGCGTGCGCGCATAGATAATCGGCTGCGTCAGCCAAGACAACGGCCTGCGGTGTCCCAGACCACGGCACCGCAGTCGCAGGGACCGGGTAAACCCCAGTAAAAACCCCGGGAGAGCCGGCCGGTCGATTGTATCGGCAGGCTCGATGCGTTAGGTTGCGGACGGGTCTGGTTCGCGTTCTGTTTCTCTGCCCTGGCCTGCGCAGCACGCTCCGCTGCGGGTCGCGCTGTCACACGGAGCACACCCTTCCCATGGATTTCAACAAAACCCGGTACATCCCCATGAGCCGTCGTCGCCGCATTTATGAAGGCAAGGCCAAGGTCCTCTATGAGGGCCCCGAGCCCGGAACGCTGATCCAGCACTTCAAGGACGACGCCACCGCCTTCAACGCCAAGAAACACCAGGTGATCGAAGGCAAGGGGGTGCTGAACAACCGGATCTCCGAATACATCTTCCAGCATCTCAACGACATCGGCGTGCCGACGCACTTCATCCGCCGCCTCAACATGCGCGAGCAGTTGATCCGCGAGGTTGAGATCGTGCCGCTCGAGGTGGTGGTGCGCAATGTCGCAGCCGGCTCTTTGTCGCAGCGCCTCGGCATCGAGGAAGGCACGCAGCTGCCGCGCTCGATCATCGAATTCTATTACAAGAACGACCAGCTCAACGACCCGATGGTATCGGAGGAGCACATCACCGCGTTCGGCTGGGCGACGCCGCAGGAGATCGACGACATCATGGCGCTGGCGATCCGCGTCAACGATTTCCTGTCCGGGCTGTTTCTCGGCATCGGCATCCGGCTGGTCGATTTCAAGATGGAATGCGGCCGGCTGTTCGAGAACGAGATGGTGCGCATCATCGTCGCCGACGAGATTTCGCCGGATTCGTGCCGGCTGTGGGACGTCAAGTCGAACGAGAAGCTCGACAAGGACCGCTTCCGCCGCGATCTCGGCGGCCTCGTCGAGGCCTACACCGAGGTGGCCAAGCGGCTCGGCATCATGAGCGAGAACGAGCGCCCGGCCGGGGCCGGCCCGGTGCTGGTGAAGGGCTGAGCCGCAATGAAGGCGCGCGTCACCGTCACGCTGAAATCCGGCATTCTCGATCCGCAGGGCAAGGCCATCGAGGGCGCGCTGAAGTCGCTCGGCGTCGATGGCGTCGCGAGCGTCAGGCAGGGCAAGGTGTTCGACATCGAGCTGGCCGGTGGCGACCGGGCGCGCGCCGAGGCGCTTGTGAAAGAGGCCGCCGACAAGCTCCTGGCCAACACCGTGATCGAGAACTACCGCGTCGAGGTGACGGGGTAGGCGCACAATGAACTCCGCAGTCCTCGTCTTCCCCGGCATCAATCGCGAGCGCGACATGGCGCGCGCGCTCACGCTGATCTCCGGTCGGCAGCCTGCCATGGTGTGGCACGCCGAGACCGAGTTGCCCGCCGGCACCGACCTCGTGGTGCTGCCCGGCGGCTTCTCCTACGGCGACTACCTGCGCTGCGGCGCCATCGCCGCGCGCGCGCCGATCATGGACGCGGTGCGCCGCTTCAGTGACGGCGGCGGGCTGGTGCTCGGCGTCTGCAACGGCTTTCAAATTCTCTGCGAGGCCGGGCTGCTGCCGGGCGTCCTGATGCGCAATGCCGGCTTGCGGTTCATCTGCCGCGACGTGCATCTGCGGGTCGAGCGTTCCGACACGCCGTTCACGCGCGGCTACAATGCCGGGCAGGTGATCCGCGTGCCGGTGGCGCATGGCGAGGGCAATTTCGTCGCCGACGACGATACCGTGCGCCGCCTCGAGGGCGAGGGCCGGGTATTGTACCGCTACTGCTCGGCGACCGGCGAGATCGCGGACGATCACAACATCAACGGCGCCGCCGCCTCGATCGCCGGCCTCCTCAACGCGCGCGGCAACGTGCTCGGCATGATGCCGCACCCCGAGAACCACGTCGAGGCGATCATGGGCCCGACCGACGGCCGCGGCCTGTTCGCCGGCCTCGTCGATCATCTGGCGAAGGCGGCGTAAGCCGAGGGCCGCGGCGCGGCCGTCAGGCGGTCCGCAGCGTGACCAGGAAGTTCTCGACCTCGGCCTGCAATTGCCGGCTCTCGGTGTGCAGCGCATCGGCCGACGAATGCACGTTGGCCGCTGCCACCTCGGTATTTTCCGAGCCCTTGCTGACATCCACGATGGTCGTCGCCACCTCGGTCGAGCCCGACGCCGCCATGTTGACGTTGTAGCTGATGTCGCGGCTCGCCAGCATCTGCTGACTGACCGCTTCCGAGATCGCCTTGGAGTGCTCGGAGATCGCGGCGATGGTCTTGCCGATCTCCGAGATGGCGGCCACCGCCTAGCCGGTGACGGTCTGGATTTCCTTGATCTGCACGGTGATCTCGTCGGTCGCCTTGGAGGTCTGCGAGGCGAGCTCTTTGACCTCGTTGGCGACCACCGCAAAGCCCTTGCCCGCCTCGCCGGCGCGCGCGGCTTCGATGGTGGCGTTGAGCGCCAGCAGGTTGGTCTGCTGCGCGATGGTGCCGATGATCCGGATGACGTCGCCGATGCGGCTGGCCGCGTGGTTCAGTTCGCCGATCTG
>JBDHSY010000117.1:0-8123 GCA_039808405.1 Xanthobacteraceae bacterium | reverse complement strand
TCCAACGTCGCCTTCTTCAAGCAGCTGCGCGCCGCCGGTCTCGACGGCTCCAAGATCACGCTGTTGTCGACGGTGGTGTCGGAGAACGAGATCGAAGGCATCGGCCGCGACAACGCCGTCGGCTACTATGCCTGCATGGGCTACTTCCAGTCGATCGACTCCCCGATCAACAAGAAGTTCGTCAAGGCGATCAAGGACAAGTACGGCGCGAACCGCGTCGTCGGCGATCCCATGCAGTGCGGCTACAACTCGGTCTATCTGTGGAAGAACGCCGTCGAGAAAGCCAAGTCGTTCGCGCCGGACGACGTGCTCAAGGCGAGTGCCGGCCTGGAGATCCAGGCGCCGGAAGGCACGGTGCGCTTCGACAAGGAAAACCATCACGTCTGGAAGAAAGTGCGCGTCGGCCGCGCGCTCGAGGACGGTCAGTTCGAGATCGTCCACGAGACCGCCGACCTGGTGCAGCCCGACCCGTTCCCGAAACTGTAGCGCATCCGACAGATCGTCGCCGGGGCAGGCACCTCCTGCCCCGGCGGCAGTCCGATCCGGGCCGGACGCCCGGCATGAGGCTTGTGCGCGCGGGGGGACGAGCGTGGGTATCGACATCATCATTATGCAGGCGTTCGGCGGCCTCAGCCTGTTCACCATCCTGTTGTTGATGGCGCTCGGGCTTGCGATCGTGTTCGGCCTGATGGGCGTCATCAACATGGCGCACGGCGAACTGATGGCGCTCGGCGCCTACGTCACCTATCTCGTCGCGCTGCTGTTCGAGCGGTTTCTGCCGTCGCTGATGGACATCTACATTTTCTTCGCGATCTTCTGCGCGTTCGCCGCCACTTTCGTGTTCGGCTATCTGCTCGAGCGCAGCTTCATCCGCTTCTTCTACAATCGCCCGCTCGATACGCTGCTGGCGACCTGGGGCCTGAGCCTCGTCCTGCAACAGTTCTACCGCTCCACCTTCGGCGCCCAGGAGGTCAGCGTGCCGCTGGCCAGCTGGCTGTCGGGGGCGTGGGAGCCGGTCGCCGGCATCCAGCTTCCGCTCAACCGCATGTTCATCATCGGCCTGACGATGGTGGTCGGGCTGTGCGTCTATCTGATGCTGTTCAAGAGCCGCTGGGGCCTGCGCGTGCGCGCGGTGATGCAGAACCGGCCGATGAGCGCCGCCGTCGGCATCAACACCGACCGCGTCGATGCGCTGACCTTTGCGGTCGGCTCCGGCCTCGCCGGCATCGCCGGCAGCGTGTTCACCATGCTCGGCTCGACCAATCCCGGCACCGGCCAGCTCTATATCGTCGATTCGTTCATCGTCGTGGTGTTCGGCGGCGTCTCCAGCCTGCTCGGCACCGCGCTGTCGGCGTTCGCCATCGCCGAGTCGCAGACCGCCATCGAATATTTCGCAAGCGGCACCGTGGCCAAGGTGACGATCCTGCTGTTCGTCATCGTCATGCTCTACTTCCGGCCGCAGGGCCTGTTCGCACCGAAGGTCAGGGGCGCGTGATGAAGGACCTCAAAACCGCCTCGGAAATCTCCACTTACATCCTGCTCGCCGTCCTGCTTTTGGTGATCCTGCCGCTCGGGCTCGACGCCTACCGGCTCAACATCGTCAGCAAGTATCTGGCGCTGGCCTTCGTCGCCATCGGCATCGTGCTGACCTGGGGCTATGGCGGCATTCTCAGCCTCGGGCAGGGCGTGTTCTTCGGCATCGGCGGCTACCTGATGGCGATGTTCCTCAAGCTGGAGGCATCGGCGCCGGAATTGCCCGACTTCATGGTGTGGAGCAGCGTCGAGGCGCTGCCGGCGTGGTGGGTGCCGTACCACTCGTTCGCCTTCACCATCGTCTCGATCCTGGTGCTGCCGGCGGTGCTGTCGTTCATCTTTTCCTACGCGATCTTCCGCAAGCGGGTGTCGGGCGTCTATTTCGCCATCGTCACGCTGTCGCTGGCGCTGACGCTGGCGACGATCCTGACCGGCGCGCAGGGGCAGACCGGCGGCTTCAACGGCATCACCGATTTCAACACGCTGATGGGCATCGACATCATCAGCGACGAGTCGAAATTCGTGCTCTACGTCATCCAGGTCCTGATGCTGTTCGCCGTCGGCGCGCTGGTCAGCCTGATGATCCGCTCGCGCTTCGGCAAGGTGCTGATCGCCATCCGCGACCGCGAGGATCGCGTGCGTTTCTCCGGCTACGACACCGCGATGTTCAAGGCGTTCGCCTTCATGGTCGCGGCCGTGCTGTCCTCGATCGGCGGCGCGCTCTACACCTTGCAGGTCGGCCTGATCGCCCCCTCCGTCGTCGGCGTGATGTCGTCCGTCGAAATGGTGATCTACGCCGCGGTCGGCGGCCGGCTGTCGGTGCCGGGCGCCATCGTCGGCAGCCTGCTGGTCGGCTTCGCGCGCTCCTATCTGTCCGAGTATTTTCCGGAAAGCTGGCTGTTCTTCCTGGGCGGGCTGTTCATCGTCGTCGTCATGGTGATCCCGAACGGATTGTCCGACCTCGTTGACCGGCTGCTGGCGCGGATCGCGGCGCTGTGGCCGGGGGCACGCAAGGCCGAGCGGAGCATGGCGCAATGACGACATTGACCTACGACGATCACGGATATTTTGAAGCGGCGCTGGGGCATTCCAACACCATGGACGGCAAATTATTGGAAGTTGAGGGCCTGACCGTCTCGTTCGACGGCTTCAAGGCGCTCGATAATCTCGGCGTCAGCATCGCGCCGGAGGAATTGCGCGTCATCATCGGCCCGAACGGCGCCGGCAAGACGACCTTCCTCGACATTCTGTGCGGCAAGACGGTGGCGGACGCCGGCAGCGTCAGGTTCAAGGGCATCGATCTGTCGAAGCTGACGCAATACCAGATCGTCCGCTCCGGCGTCGCCCGCAAGTTCCAGACGCCATCGACCTACGAAGACCTCTCGGTGCTGGAGAATTTCGAGATCTCCATCCCGACCGGGCGCGACGTGTTCGGCTCGCTGTTCTTCAAGCGCAACAGCGTCGTGAAGGAGCGCATCGGCGATATCGCCGAGCAGGTCTTTCTGCAGGACAACCTGCGCACCAAGGCCGGCCAGCTCAGCCATGGCCAGAAGCAGTGGCTGGAGATCGGCATGCTGCTGATCCAGGAGCCGACACTGTTGCTGCTGGACGAGCCGGTCGCCGGCATGAGCCCGCGCGAGCGCGAGCGCACCGCCGAACTGTTGCAGCGGATCGCGCCCGGCAAGTCGATCGTGGTGATCGAGCACGACATGGAGTTCGTCAAGAACATCGCCAGCACCGTGACGGTGATGCACCACGGCACCGTGCTGTGCACCGGCAGCCTGAGCGACGTGCAGCGCGACCCGCGCGTGATCGAAGTCTATCTCGGAGCCTGATCGGCGATGTTGCAGGTGAATGCGCTCAACGTGTTCTACGGCGAAAGCCACACCATCCACGACGTCTCGCTGACGGTCGGCGCGCACGAGGCGGTGGCCGTGATGGGCCGCAACGGCATGGGCAAGACCACGCTGTTCAAGGCCATCATCGGCATGCTGCCGGTGCGCAGCGGCGAGATCGTGCTCGACGGAGTGGCGCTGCAAAGCCAGCCGAGCTACCGCCGCGTCGCCGCCGGCCTCGCCTTCGTGCCGCAGGGCCGCATGATTTTCCCGCTGCTGACGGTGAAGGAAAACATCCTGACCGGCACCGAGAACAATCCGCAGCGCGAGGTACCGGCCTACATCTACGACTACTTTCCGGTGCTCGGCGAGATGGAGAAGCGCAAGGGCGGCAACCTCTCCGGCGGCCAGCAGCAGATGCTGGCGATCGCGCGGGCGCTGGTCGCCGAGCCAAAGGTGCTGGTGCTCGACGAGCCGACCGAGGGCATTCAGCCGTCGATCATCAAGGAGCTGGCGCGCACGCTGGTGGCGCTGCGCCGCGACCGCGGCATCTCGATCCTGGTGTCCGAGCAGGTCCTGAGTTTCGCGCTCGAGCTCGCCGACCGGTTTCTGGTGATCGACCGCGGCCGCATCGTCGACGAGAAGCACCGCGACGACGCCGGCATCGAGGATATCCGCGAGTTTCTGAAGGTGTGACCGGGCGGCGGCGCCCGGCCGCGTGCGCGGGGGCGAGCCGAACGTAACGAGCTTCTGTGCAGCCAAGGGGCCGCCAATTGAAGGAGAGAGAGCACGATGAGAAAGGTGATTAGCGTCGATCGCAAGCGATTGCCGACCGAGCAGGACGAGGCGGTGATCGTCAACCGTTGGCACCCCGACATTCCGATGATCGCGGAAGTGAAGCCCGGCGAATCCTTCCGTGTGGAGTGCTTCGACTGGACCGGCGGCCAGATCAACAACGACGACAGCGCCAACGACATCCGCGACGTCAACCTGGCGCCGTGCCACCACCTGTCGGGGCCGGTCGGGGTGACGGGCGCCGAGCCCGGCGACATCATCGTCGTCGACATTCTCGACATCGGCGTGTTCGACGACGAGCGCTGGGGCTATACCGGCATCTTCAGCAAGGAGAAGTTCGGCGGCTTCCTGACCGACTACTTCCACAAGACCGCCAAGGCGGTGTGGGATTTCAACGGCATCTTCGCCACCTCGCGGCACATTCCCAACCTGCGCTTTGCCGGCCTGACCCACCCCGGCATCGTCGGCTGTCTGCCCTCGCACGATCTGCTCAAGCGCTGGAACGACCGCGAGGCGGCGCTGATCGCCACCGACCCGAAGCGCGTGCCGCCGCTGGCGCTGCCGCCGAACCCGCAGGACGTCATCCTCGGCAAGCTCAAGGGCGCAGCGCTCGAGCAGGCCGGACGCGAGGGCGCCCGCACCGTGCCGCCGCGCGAGCACGGCGGCAACTGCGACATCAAGAACCTGTGCCGCGGCAGCCGCATCTACCTGCCGGTCTACGTCAAGGGCGGCGGCATCGTCGTCGGCGACCTGCACTTCTCGCAGGGCGACGGCGAGATCACCTTCTGCGGCGCGATCGAAATGTCCGGCTGGGTCGACATGCACGTCGATCTCATCAAGGGCGGCTGCAACAAGTACGGCATCGGCCAGGCCATGTTCCAGCCGGGGCCGGTCGATCCGAACTACTCGGACTACCTGGTGTTCGAGGGCATCTCGGTGGAAGACGACGGCACGCAGCGCTATCTCGATGTCACGCTGGCCTACAAGCAGGCCTGCATGAACGCCGTCAACTACCTCAAGAAGTTCGGCTACAGCGGCGAGCAGGCGTACACGATCCTGAGCTGCGCGCCGGTCGAAGGCCATGTCAGCAGCGTGGTGGACATCCCCAACGCCTGCGTCGCCGTGCAGATTCCGACGGCGATCTTCGACTTCGACATCCGTCCGAACGCCAAGGGCCCGACGCGGCAGGTCAAGGACAGCGATCTCGCGTTCGAGACCTGAACCGGACGGTTCGACGACGAGGGGAGGCGCCACGCGGCGCCTCCCGCGCGGCCTGTTCGGTCTATGCCGAAAGGGCCGGCGCCAGACGATCCGGCGGTGTGCCGGGCGAAGCAATGGTGAGGATCTGCGATGCCGATCTATGGATATTCGTGCAAGGCCTGCGGCCCGTTCGAGGACTTCCGCCCGATGGCGGACTACGACAAGCCCGCGGCCTGTCCCTCGTGCGGCAAGCTGTCGCCGCGTCAGGCTGCCGCCGCGCAGCTCAATCTGATGGCCGGCAACAATCGCAAGGCGCACAGCTTAAACGAGAAGAATTCGAGCGAGCCACGCGTTGCGCGCGCAAAAAACCGCGGCCACCATCATGGCCACGATCATCACCATGGACATCACCACCATGGCCATGGTCATCATGGCCACCAGCACGCCAAGCCGGATCGGCCGTGGATGGTCGGGCATTGAATGAAAGGGGCCTCGTTTGCGTGATCGAGCCTTGCGACAGACGTTGACAGCGGAGCGTTGACCTTTGGCAGACCACAGTCCGATCCATGTCGGCCTGCTGTTTTCAAAGACCGGTGACATCTCGACCATCGAGACGTCGCAGTTGATGGGGACGCTGTTGGCCATCGACGAGGTCAACGCCGCCGGCGGCATCGACGGCCGCGAGATCATTCCGATCCACTACGACCCGCAGTCGTCGCCGGGCCTTTACCGGGTGCTGGCCGAACGGCTGGTGCTCGAGGACAGGATCAACGTGATCTTTGGCTGCTACATGTCGAGCACGCGCAAGGCCGTGATCCCGATCATCGAGAAGTGGAACAGGCTATTGTTCTACCCGACGCTGTACGAAGGCTTCGAATGTTCGAGCAACATCGTCTATACCGGCGCGGCCCCCAACCAGAACAGCGTCCAGCTCGCCGAGTTCATGACCGCGAGCTACGGCGTGCGGGTCTATCTGATCGGTTCCGACTACATCTACCCTTACGAGTCCAACCGCATCATGACCGACCTCGTGCTGCAGCGGCGCGGCGGCGAGAAGGTCGGCGAGCGCTATGTGCCGCTCAACGCCGTCCATGACGATTTCAAGAGCATCATTGCCGACGTCAAGGACAAGCAGCCGGACTTCATCTTCTCGACCGTCGTCGGCAATTCCACCAAGTGCCTGTACCAGGCCTATGCCGACGCCGGGCTGGACCCGCGCACCATGCCGATCGCGAGCCTGACCACGCTCGAGGCCGAGATCGCGCAGATGGGCGCCGACGTCGGCGCGGGCCACGTCTCGGCCGCGCCGTATTTCCAGTCGATCGCAACGCCGCGCAATCTCGAGAGCCTCGAGAAGTTCAAGCGCCGGTTCGGCTCCGACGTCATCCCGAATGCCGGCTGGGAAGCCGCCTATTTCCAGGTCCATCTGTTCGCCAATGCGATGCGGCTGTCGGGCAGCGACGCCATCGATGCCCTGATGCCGAACCTGCTCGGGTCGGAATTCGACGCGCCGCAGGGGCGGGTACGGATCGACCCGTCCAATCACCACACCTGCCTGTATCCGCGGATCGGCATCGCCAACGGCAGCGGCCAGTTCACCGTTGTCCGCCAGGCGATCCGGGCCGTTCACCCCGATCCCTATCTGATCACGCATTCGCTCGGCGACTGGACGATTTCGCTCGATACGCCGAAATAGCATGTACAGGCTGCGATGGTAGGTCAGAAGAACACCACATCCGAACTGTTGCGCAGCCTGCGGACGTTGTCGGTCGCGGCGTTCCATCCGGCGGACGAGGACGGCGAGGAACTGCTTCTGCAACTGCGGCGCATCGGCTGCCATGCGCAGGCGTTCTGGCCGCCGGCGCCGCGCCTGCCGGAAGGCGCCGATGTGGTGTTCATCGCCGTGCGGCCCGACACCGCGGTGCCGAACTGGTCGGAGGATCGCGACGCGCGGGCGCCGACGATCATCGCCATCGTCAACTACGAGAACCCGACCATCGTCGACATGGTGCTCAAGCTCGAGGTGCACGGCATCGTCGCTTCGCCGATCCGGCCGTTCGGTCTGTTGTCGGCGCTGGTGGTGGCGCGGCAGATCAGGAACTCGCGCGCGGCGATGACCAAGCAGGTGCAGCGGCTGGAGAGCAAGCTGGCCGGCGTGCGGCACGTCGCCGAGGCCAAGGCGATCCTGATGCGGGCGCGCAACGTGTCGGAGCCCGACGCCTACCAGATCATCCGCGATCAGGCGATGGCCAAGCGCACCACGGTCGAGCACATGGCCTATGCCATCGTCAGCGCCAACGACATCCTGTTTCGCTAGGGCCGTTATTTGCTTGCGCGGAGAGGCGCGGCGCGCGGGTCTGCAATGCCCTAGATGAACACCGCCACGTGCTGCCGCGCCGCCGCCACCGGCGCGCCGCGCGCGTTCCAGATGCCCGTGGTCTGCCCGGAATAGCCGTTGGCGACCTGGTCGGCGGCGGTGCGCACCAGCCACCAGCCGTCGTCGGTGACGAGCTCCTCGGTCAGCAGATCGAGCGACCAGGTCATGGTGCTGATCGGCGCCGGCTTCTCGAACAGCACGAACGACGCCGGCGGCGGCGCGGCGGCGAGCACCAGCAGCGCCGTGACCGACGGCTTGAGGCTGTCGTCGCGGTGGCGCAGCCACAGCGTGATGTCGGGGGCGCCGGCGCGGCTGAACGGCATCGCGCCGGCCGCGAGCCGCCCGTCGAAATGCCGGGCGAAGCCGAGGCCCGGCGGGGCGTG
>JBDHSY010000116.1:0-8157 GCA_039808405.1 Xanthobacteraceae bacterium | reverse complement strand
GTGGCCGAAAGCCTCTCTCTCGGCCTCCAACCCGTCACGAAGCGAAGCGCCGCCCTCTCACTCTAGGAGGGCGGCGCCACGGAGACAGAAAGACGTGAAGCCGGACATCTCTCTTTCCGGATTTCAGGTTGATCACACAGCCTGCCGTTCACCGTCGGTCATGCTGACGTCGGAGTCGAGATCGGCGTCCGGCAGCCGTGCGCGCCCTTTCGAACATTGCCGCGACAGCGCTTGCCGGGAAGTCAGCCGGTAGTGTGAGGGAAAACCATGCTGATAACGGCGCCCCACAGGATCAGGACGTTGATTCGGAATATTGTCTGGCGGTCGCGGCCTTTCTGGGTATGGCGAGTGCGCCTTGGCCGCGACTGTTCCCCATGGCTGGACTCAGGGGAGCTGACCGGCTTCCAGCTCGACAATGATTTTGTCGGTGATGTCGCCGTATACATTGGTGCGAGCGTCGCCGACGCGGGCGGCGCCGTTTTCTCTGGCCATCGGGATTGTCTCCGCGCCGGAAGCCTCTCCCCCAGCCCTCAACCCGTCACGGCAATCCGTCAGCACTCTCCCTCTCGGGGCGTTGCGGGGGTGTCCCCGCATAAGGGGTCGGCCGAGACCGGGGCTCGGCTGCAAGGGACGACATTCCTCTTCAGATCGTTCTATCGCTCCTACCTTCAGGCATTTTCCTTCATTCGACACCGCTTCACGCGCCTTTGGCATCGAGCCACGCACGAAGATGCTCGACGCGCCAGGCCAGAAGCGTCCTCGTATCCTTGTCCCAGCGCCGAAGCAGGCCGGTCACGACTGCATGTTCCGGCGTCCATTGGACCCCTTGCCGGATAACCTCGACGTAGCGAGTGTTCCAGACCAGCGAGCCGCTGAAGCCACCGGCGTCTTCGAACTTCATTTCCGCTGCGGCCTCTGGTGAGGTTTGGCTGGTTCGTTCGATATTCTCCGGCTCCCAGAAGAGCTCGAAGATCTGGGCGTCTCCGCTGTCTTCCTTTTCCTGCGCGGCATAGCCGGTCCCGTTCGCCTGATGCAGGCCGAAAGCGTAGCGGGCGTTCTCGCCAGAGAAGCCGCGGAAGAAGAGAATCTCCGCCCGATCGGCCGGAGCGTGACTTGGTGCGAATCGAGAATACGGCACGGGTTGGGCCTGGTGAGAACAGGCTCGCCACGCCGCATCGCCGATCACCGCATAGGCGGCATCGACGGGATGTCGCTCCATCGTCCAGGGACCGGGGTGCGCGAAGACGCCGTCGCTGCCATGGAACCGGTAATGCATGGGCTGTACAACGGCGACGTGCTCGCAGGTAAGCAGGATGCGGTTCTCGCGGTGTATATAGGAGCCCGTGCCGACCAGGCGCACGTCCCGCTTGGTTTCTGTGCCGAGCGGTGTCACGAACGGTCGGGTATGGGTGAGCATGGCATCCGCGACCTTGTCGCAGGTCAGCTTCCATTGTTGAGGAGTCATGGTCGGCGGTTTCCCTGTGCTTTTCCGGCCGGGGACAACCGACGCAACATGCGCCGGGCCATGATCGGAGGCACCCGTCGATGCATGTCCCGCAGGTGCTGATGATGGCAGTGACGGAGCAGCCTGCCGCTCTTGCAGGGGCAGCCCCAGTGGCCTTTTGGCCAATCTTGTGAGAGCAGCTTGAGATAATAGATCAGATCTTCGCGCTTGTTTGGGATGCCCAGCGCATCAGCATATGCCTCTGCGAGGCCGGGTGCGCCATGCGCCCTCTCCCCGAACGGCCATTTGCCTGCCTTCTCGAACCAATATTGCCCCAGAAAATATTCATTCAGGGGGCCGCTGATGAAGCCGGAGAATGACTGGTCATCCGCCGTGACCAGCCAATTTTCCCAAACGGTGACACAGCAATCGCCATCAGGATTGATGTGGCGATCGGGTTCGCGTGGTATCTTGCCGCCGACTTCGAATACTTTCGGCTCCTGACGCGGATATAGGGGAGAGAGTTCGATTCTGACATCGAACTCCGCGATAGGTCCGCCGGGGGCCGCGACGACGCCCTTCTCGAATACCAGAAAGCTGCCCGCTATGTGGATGTCCCGGCCATTTGCCGAGGCACACAGCTTTGGCTGGTCGAAGGCGATTGCCGCCTTGACCTCTTCAAGGGTCAGCAGCGTGGTCCGCTTCTTTACGACTTTGCCCAAGGCTTCGACTGCGCCCCAGCACGGTTGATCTGTTCGACGGCGCGCTCGGCGCGCTCCATTTCCCCGACGCTGGGGGCGCCCTTGACGATGGCCGGCGCCATGAGACCAGCCGCAGCAACGGGGAGCACGGCCGCCAGAGTGCGATCTACCAGCAGGTCGCCGAGATGCTCGCGCAACTGCTCGGGGATTTTGTCGAACGTGCTCGCCCGCAGATAAAGCGCAAAGTCCTGCCGAGCCTGGTCAAGCCAGCGATAGAAATTTTCCCGCTTCTTGGGCACTTCCGCCCATTTGTCGGCAAAGTTCTCTGCGGGGTTGACCGGGTTGGCTACCCAGGCCACGCCACCGCGATCTTCGACATAGCGATCCATGCCGCTCAGGATGCTTTGCAGCGCAGCCGAGATCGTCGGCTCTTCGTTGTAGGCGTGGGCGGCCAATGTGGAAATGATGATCGAAATCGGCTTGTGTTCGCAATCGTCGGCGAACATGCAGTCGCGGTGACGCTTCAGGAGCTGGATCGCGCGCTGAAGGGGTGTCTTGACCTTGTAGTCAGGAATCTCGTCGACGCTGGCGGTGATCCGCTCCCGCTGTGCGTATGCGCGCTTAGCCTCGGTCAGGCGCACGCGCATCCGGCCGCGGAACCAGACCGCGTAGCCGGTCGGATTGCTCTGCGGCCAGTCGTCCGTCCGGAGATCGTACTGCGGGGAGGTCTTGTCGGTGATAGCGATGGCATGGCCGCTCAGCGCGCCGTCCTGAGCAAGCGTGCGATAGCCATGTTCAAGGAGCCTGGTCTGATAACGCTGCGCATCGGGGAGTGCGGGCAGTATATCCATGTGGAACTGCGCTCCTGCCGCGTAATTGAGCCTCCAGCAGCGGCGATGCTCTTCGGGTTCGGACATGCTATGCGCCTTGGCGTAGAGCCCAACCTCGTAACCAACTGCTTCCTTCAGGCTCTTCTGCGTGAACTGGGCTTTGGTGGCCTGGAGCCGGCACACAAGATCGACGTCATACTCCTCCTTGTCGGTGAACGGCCGCGTCACCGTGCCGAGGAGGAACGACCCCTGCGGCGAGATCGCCGGACCGTAGCCTGCAAGAGTCGATTCCGGACGATCGAGCCAATTGCCGATTGCCTCGTAACGGCTCTTGGCCTCCTCGAATTTCGACGGTGGAATGTCGAGCGCGTCCGCCATCGCTTCGAGGATGTCGTCATGTGATTTTGCGAGGCGCTTGTCGTGCATGGTCATGGCATCACCTGCAATGGGGGACGAATTCCTCGGCGGGCGCGCCGAAGAATTCTGGTTGCAAGATGGGTTTCTGAATCCGCGCCTCGGCGAATGCCCGGTCTTTCAGACTGCGAATGCGGCTGGTGTCGTCGAGCGAGTAGAAGCCGTCAGGCACCGGCTGGGAGACGCGGTAGATGGCGCGCCGCTCATGCGGATCGCCGGTCAAAATCTGGGCGATACCGTGAGAGCCGTGCGATTGCCCGGCCATGAACAGGCTGGCGAGCTGCGGCGCCAGCCTCGCCGCGCCATAGGCTTCGCGCACGACCTTGATGTCTTCGAGGCAGCCGATGCTCAAGACGCGGATATCGTCCGCCGGCCACCCGAGAGTGGCAATGGCTTCGACGACGGCAATCCCGGTGGGATTGTTGGCCCACATACCCCCGTCGACCAGTCCCACCTCGTTGGCGGTGACGTGCTGAGCGAAATAGGTCGGCGCCGCCGCCGTGGCCATCGCGGCGTCTATGGCGAGTTCTTTGTAGTCGGTGCGGAGGCGAGGATGGTGGGCAGTCTTGAAGATGTAGACGCCCTGCGTCTGTGGATGCCATGCGGGAATGACGAGCCGGGTTTGGGCTTCACCGAGTTTGCGATCGGCGAGGACGCCATGAAGCGCATCACGGAGCGGCAGGGCGCTGTATTTCGGGCCCCAGAACAGCCAACGCCCTTGGCGCAGATGCCGACCGAGCCATCCTGTGATGCCGCGCCGCGTCTGCGCGAAGATTGCCGGCCCTTGTTCCTCATATAGCTTGAGAATGTCGGCCGCGCGCATACCGAGCGCGAGCCCGATGGCGATAATGCCACCGGTAGAGGTGCCGGATATGAGGTCGAAATAGCGGCCGATCGGCTGATCCAGATCCTGTTCAAGATTGGCCAGGAAGGCTGCCGGGAAAGCGCCCCGGATGCCGCCACCGTCGATTGTCAGGATCCGTTTCACGGCCGTGCCCCCGCTCGCGGTTAGTGCTTCTTGTCTTTGGGCGGATTCGGGTCATTGCCCGGCGGCACGGTGTCGGAGTCCCGCCAGCGGCCATCGCGCCCCTGAATGCGAACCTCGCCGCCGCCAAGATTGCGAACCGTCTGTTTGGCGGCCCGCTCGGCTTCGCTTTGCGTTGAATGAACGCTGCTCGAGCGCTCGCTGCCGGGCCCTTTCACGGCCCAGCCCTTGGGATGCTTGGTGACGTACCTATCGGCCATTTGGAACCTCCGTCGCCCGTTGACTCGGTGACAGCATGCGTATACAAACTACACGCACGCATTGTCAAGATGCGTATAGTTTATGATCGCATAAGAGGCCGTAAGTGCGCTGGGGCGTCGAGCAAAGACTAGAGTTTATTGAGTTCCGCCTGTTCTGGGAGGGTTCGATCAACCGCGCCGACATCCAGGACTTTTTCGGGGTGTCGGTTCCTCAGGCGTCGAAGGATCTGACGGCCTACCAGGAGCGCGCGCCTGGAAACATGGAGTACGACACGCGGGCCAAGCGATATGTCGCCGCCGAGAAGTTCGTACTGCGCTTCCTCGATCCAGACCCCTATATGTATCTCGCGCAGCTCCGCGCAGTGACGGAAGGGACGGTTCCCTCCCACGATTCATGGATCGCGGAACTTCCCAGGGCCGACATCGCCCTGACGCCTAAGCGCGACATCGATATTGGCGCGTTGCGCAAAATACTTGAGGTCGTGCGCGAAGGCTCCTCAGTGGAGGTCTTCTATCAGTCGATGAACAAGATTCGCCCGGACCCAATCTGGCGCCGGATCACGCCTCACGCCTTTGGTTTTGATGGCTTCCGCTGGCACGTCCGGGCCTATTGCCACCTTGAGCACAAGTTCAAGGACTTCCTGCTGCCGCGTATTCTGGAGATTGGCGCGAAGGGCGAACCGGGCGAGGCCGGCGAACGGGACTGGCTCTGGAACAACTATTTCGACGTCATCATCGGGCCGCATCCCGCCCTCACGGCGAGCCAGCAGAAAGTCGTCGCCAAGGATTACGGGTTAGAGCACGGCAACGGCGTGCTTTCGGTTCGCTATGCAATGCTCTTCTACGTGCTGAAGCGCCTTGGTCTGCTTGGTGATGCCGCAAAGCAGAGCCCGCACACGCAGCATATTGTCACGATAAATCGCAAAGAAACTGAGGCAGCGCTAGAAAAGGCCGAGCTTCGGCTATGAACGAATCGGGGGGAAGTGCGGTCTGATGGGAGCAAGACTTGAAGATGTAAAGAACGGCGCATCCGTGCGGGGCGTTACCTCGGCGCAGGCTGTGCATGTCATCTCGATCGACTGGATCGGCGATCAGGCGATCAGCGTCGTGTATCGCGATCACAACGGCACGGTGGCCGAGGCTGTTCTTTACCGGGACGACGAGCATCGTCTTGAGGTCGAGCAGAACGGGCGGCCCTGGTCGTTCGACGCCGATGGCGGGTTGCTGCGTTTGGTGACGGAAGCCAACCGCATCAAGCTGGCGCATTATTTCGACCCGTATCTGGCGATCCACACGAGTCTGGTCGATCCGCTGCCACACCAGATTTCGGCAGTCTATGGTGAGATGCTGCCGCGACAGCCACTGCGCTTCCTGCTTGCCGACGATCCTGGCGCCGGCAAGACGATCATGGCCGGGCTGCTGATGAAGGAGTTGATCGCTCGCAGCGATCTGGAGCGCTGCCTCGTCGTCGCGCCGGGAAGCCTCGTCGAGCAATGGCAGGACGAACTCGGCCAGAAGTTCAATCTCGAGTTCGATATCCTCTCCCGCGACATGATCGAGAACTCGCGGTCGGGCAATCCGTTCAGCGAGCGGGAGCGGCTGATTGTCCGTCTCGACGTGCTGGCGCGCAACGAGGAGCTTCAGGAGAAGCTCATGAGCGCGCGCGAATGGGACCTGATCATCTGCGACGAAGCGCATCGCATGTCGGCCACCTATTTCGGCGGCGAGGTCAAATATACGCGGCGCTATCAGGTCGGCCAGAAGCTCGGCCAGGTCTGCCGGCATCTGCTGCTCATGTCGGCGACGCCGCACAACGGCAAGGAAGAGGATTTCCAGCTCTTCATGGCCCTGCTCGACGGCGATCGGTTCGAGGGCCGGTTCCGCGATGGCGTCCACTATGCCGACACCGAAGACATGATGCGACGGCTGACCAAAGAGGAACTGCTGAAGTTCGATGGCCGACCGCTCTTCCCCGAGCGGCGGGCGCGCACGGTCAAGTATCAACTCTCGGAAGGGGAAGCTGCGCTCTACACCGCCGTCACCGAATATGTTCGCACCGAGATGAACCGCGTGCAGCGCTTCGCCGAGGGTGACGGGAAGAAGCGCAACAATGTCGGCTTCGCCTTACAGATCCTTCAACGGCGCCTCGCATCGTCGCCGGCCGCCATCTACCAGTCGCTCAAGCGCCGCCGGGAACGGCTGGAAAACGAGCTGGGCGAAGCGCGCCTTGCCGCCAAGGGCCGCAGGGCCGGCGCATCGGAACCCGCGATCAATGCCGACATGCTGCGGAACATCGAGGAGTATGGCCAGGAGGAGATCGACGAGCTTGAGGATCTGATCTCGACGGGCGCGACGACGGCCGAGACGGTCGAGCAACTCGCCCTGGAAGTCGAGACCCTGAAGGGGCTTGAGACAATGGCCCTTGGCGTGCTGCGCTCGGGCGTGGACACGAAATGGAGCCAGCTCAATCGTATTCTCGACGACGATTTGATGATCGACGCGGCCGGCAATCGCCGCAAGCTGATCATCTTCACTGAGCCCAAGGACACGCTGCACTACCTGCTCGACAAGGTGCGGGCGCGGCTCGGCAACCCCGAGGCCGTGGAAGTGATCCACGGCGGCGTGTCGCGCGAAGAGCGGCGAAAGGTCGTCGAGCGCTTCATGCAGGACAAGGACATGCTGGTCCTGATCGCCAACGACGCGGCAGGCGAAGGCGTGAACCTCCAGCGCGGCCATCTCATGGTCAATTACGACCTGCCGTGGAACCCGAACAAGATCGAGCAGCGGTTCGGCCGCATCCACCGCATCGGCCAGATGGAGGTCTGCCACCTCTGGAATCTCGTCGCGGCCGATACGCGCGAAGGCGAGGTTTACGCGCGGCTGCTGGAGAAACTGGAAGCTGCGCGCGAGGCGCTGGGCGGCCGTGTCTATGACGTGCTCGGCGAATTGTTCGACGGCGTGGCGCTGAAGGATCTGTTGTTCGAGGCGATCCAGTATGGCGAGCAGGAGGACGTGAAAGCGCGTCTTTTCCAGCAGGTCGATGGTGCGGTCGATCAGGCGCACTTGCTCGAACTGCTGCGCCGCCGTGCCCTGACCAACGACACCATGCCGGAAGCGAGGGTCGAGGAATTGCGGCTGGAAATGGAACGCGCTGAGGCGCTGCGCCTACAGCCCCACCATATCCAGAGCTTCTTCGTCGAAGCGTTCCAGCATCTGGGTGGCAAGATCAAACGCCGGGAAGAAGGGCGTTGGGAGGTTACGCATGTCCCGGTGCGGATCCGCGAACGGGATCGCCAGATCGGAACCGGCGCGCCGCTTCAGACGCAGTATGAGCGCATCTGCTTCGAGAAGGACAAGATCAACCAGCAGCCGGTCGCCGCTTTCGTTTGTTCCGGCCATCCGCTGCTCGAAGCCGTGATCAGCATGATCCGCGAACAGTATGAGCAGATCATGCGGCAGGGCGCGGTCCTGGTCGATGACACAAATGTGGGTGATGCGCTGTCGGCGATTTTCCTGCTGGAAC
>JBDHSY010000115.1:0-8161 GCA_039808405.1 Xanthobacteraceae bacterium | reverse complement strand
CACCAGCACGTCGCTGGCCTGGCGGCCGCTCATCTCCATGCGGCCGGTGACCGCATCGACGCGCGAGCCGAGCAGAACCTCGAACTGCGCCACGCGCGTTTCGATATCGGCGGCAACGGCGCCGGCGCGCCGGTCGAGCGTCTGGTGGATGTCCTCGAAGCGCGCGGTGATGGTGTCGGTCAGCGCGGTGCTGCGGCCGTCGATCGCCTGCGTCGCATCGACGATGCGCCGGTCGATCGCCGCGACCGCTTCCTCGGCGCTGCCGGAGAGCGAGGCGGTGAGGTTGGCGAGGCGCTGGTCGAGGGTCGTGACCACGCGCTGGGCGCCATCGTTCATCGACGCGTTGAGCGAGGCGAGCCGCGTGTCGATCTCGCCGATCACCTTGACGGCGCCGCCTCCGAAAACGGTGTCGAACTCGGCGAAGCGCGCCTCCAGCGTGCCGCCGATCGAGCGCGCGCGGGCATCGAACGTCGTCTCGAACGTCTTCAGATGGCCGCCGACGGTATCGTCGAACGCCTTGAGGCGGCTGTCGAGCGACTGGTCGAGATGGTTGACGCGGGATTCCAGCGTGGCCTGGAAGCGCGCCAGCCGCTGCTCGAGCGTGGCGCTGAGCGCGCCGCCCGAGGTGCTGACGCGGGTGTCGAAGGTGTCGACGTAGGTCTTCAGGTTCTCGGCGATGTCCTGCGTGCGCTGGCCGAGGCGTTCGACGATCTCGCCGCCATACGCCTTCACCGTATGGTCGAACGTCGAGACATGCCGCGTGATCAGCGCGCCGAGCGCCTCGCTGTCGCGCGCGAAGCGTTCGGCAAGCTCGGTGCCCTGGTTGCGCAGCAGGTCGTCGAAGCTGGTGAGACGCTGGGCGAAGGTGTCGTTGGCGGCATCGGTCTGGCTGGCGATGCGCTCTACCAGGGTGTTGACGGTGACGTCCACCGCCTCGGTGGCCTTTTCGCCGCTGGTCAGGATGCGATCGGCGAGGCGGTTGCCGGCGTCATCGATGCGCGCCGAAAGGTCGTGGCTGCGCAGTTCGAGTTCGAGGAGCAGCGATTCGCCGCTGGTCTTGAGCGAATCGTGCACCTGCTCGGTGCGGTCGGTGATGCTGTCGACGATGGCCGCGGAGCGCACCTCGAAATCGCTGGTGACGCGCTCGATGCGGTCGGCCAGCATGTCGTGGACGCGCTCGGCGAGTTCGACGAACTCTGAGTGGACGTGACCGGTCTTGAAGTTGAGGCTGCTGGTCAGCCGCTCGCTGGCGTCGAGCACGGCGCGGGTGGTCTCGGAGCTGGCCTCCTCGAGGCGGTCGAGCAGGTCGCCGCCGCGTTCGCCGAGCGCCAGGATCATGTTGTCGCCGGCGCCGGCCAGCGCGCGCGTGATGTGCTCGCCGCGCTCCTCGAGCGCCTGGGTGATGCTTTTGGCCACCTCGTCGACGCGCGAGGCGATGGCGTCGGAAATCAGCGCGATGTCGTGGCGCAGGTCGATCTGCACGCCGGAGATGGCGCTGCGCACCTGCTCGGCCTGGCCGACGAGGTTGTCGCGCTGGTGGGCGATGTCCTGCAACAGCGCACGGATGCGCACCTCGTTGTCGGCATAGGCGCGTTCGAGCGCCGACACCTCGTTGGTCACCAGCGATTCCAGTTCGCCGGCGCGCGCCACCGCGCGCTCGATGCCATCGCCCATGGCGGCCACCTCGCGGCGGATCGCCTGGCCGACCGTCACCATGGAATCGCCGGCGGTGGTCTCGGGCTCGGAGAAGCGCACCGCCACCCGCGCCATCGCCTGCGCGATCATCGCAAGCTCCTGGCCACGGCCAATGAGTCCGGCGATGAAATAGAACAGCAGAATCGGCGCGCAGAACAGGGCCGCGAGACCCGTCAGCGCCAGCACGCCGGCCGAGCCCTGGCCGGTCATCGCCTGCAGCGAGGGCAGGAAACTGATGCTGAGCAGCACGCCGCCGACCAGCCAGATCGCGGCGAAGATCGTGGCGAGGGTGTAGACGTTGCGGCTCGAGCGGCCGCGTTGCAGCGACTGGAGAATCTGGCCGATCGATGCGCGGTCGTCGTTGGCGGCGGCGCGCGTGAAGCGCGTTTCCTCCGCCGGCGGGAAGACCGGCGCGGCGGGCGCGACGGCATCGAAGTCCGGCTTGTCGACGGGCGTGACGGTGATGTCGGTGCCGGCGTCGTCGGCGGCGCGGGCCGGCTCGTCGCCGGAATTGAGAGCCTCCTGAATGGCGGCGAGCGCGTCTTCGGTGGGGTCTTTGACCTTCTTCGGAGTGTTCGCCATGTCAGTTTACGCCCTCGTTTGTACGCGTCGGGGAGCGCTCGGCGCCGTGGGATCGTCCGATCCACCCGGCGCCGGGCACCGGCCAGCACGAATCGCTGGCGAGCCCGCCGTGTGGCTTGTCCCCTACTTCCGCAAACATCCTATTGGCTTGATGGCGCGAATGAAACGGGGATGATTAAGGTTGTCTTAATCATCGTTAACGGCGAGCTCGGAGGTTCACGTAAAATCAACGCTTTCGCCACGCGGGAGGGGGAAGATCGCGGCAAAATCGTGGCTTTATTGAAGCGTATTTGTGGCAATCAGCCTGCCGCCGGACCGGCGGGCGGCAAACGATCCGTTAACCGATTTCGTGGTGAGGTGGCCGCTCGCCGCCCGCCGAATCGAGCGGCAGGAGCCCGCCGTGCCCGCCAGTCCCTCGCCGCGCCCGCTGATCTTCGTGCCGTCGCCGCCGCTGGTGCCGGACCAGCGGCCGCCGTCCGGCCGTCGCCGCGACTGATCCCTTCCTCGCCTCGTCCTCGCTCGCCTTTTTTGCACCGTTGCGGTGGCCGCGCGCGTGAGCGGCCATTCGATGCTGGCGCGGCGCAGACCGAGCCGGTATAGGACAGCGCGTATCGTGTCCCGCAAGACGAGCCATCATGGTCCAGATTAACTTTGTCGATCACAAGGGCGAAACCCGCACCGTCGATGCCGACGTCGGCTCGACGGTGATGGAGGCTGCGATCCGCAATGCTATTCCCGGCATCGAGGCGGAGTGCGGCGGCGCCTGCGCCTGCGCGACCTGCCACGTCTATGTCGACGAAGCCTGGCGCGAGAAGGTCGGCGATCCGACCCCGATGGAAGAGGACATGCTCGACTTCGGCTACGACGTGCGCCCCAACTCGCGGCTGTCGTGCCAGATCAAGATCGTCGAGGAGCTGGACGGCCTCACGGTGGCGACGCCGGAGCGGCAGGCGTAGTCAGCGCCTTTCCTGCGCAGCCGGCAGCAATAACCCGCTCAGGCCATCGATCACCGCCTTTGGCAGCGGCGCCGGCTTGCGGCTTGCGCGGTCGATCAGCACCGTGGTGGCGACCGCCGACGCGGCGCACGCGCCCTCGGCGGAAAACACCCCTTGCGCGAACGTCACCGAGGTGCGGCCGAGCCGGGTGATGCCGAGGCCGATCTCGATGCGTCCCGGCCAGTGCAGTTCGGCGCGGAAGTCGATGTCGAGCCGCACCAGCACCCAGCCGGTGCCCGGCGGCATCAGGCCGCGCGCCGGATCGCGGATCAGCGACACGCGCGCGCTCTCGAAATAGGTCGCATAGGCAGTGTTGTTGACGTGCTGGTTGGGATCGAGATCGGCGAAGCGGATATTGTCGGCATGCCGGTAGGGAAAATCGGCGAGGCGGGGCGGGCGGTCGCGCGAGCTGGCAGCGGTCACGGGCGGGTCTCCTTGCAGCCAGCGCCTTAATCGCTCGGCCGGCCGCTTGGCAAGCCCGGAGGCCGGGCCGGCGACCGCGATTGGCCCTTTTCCTGCTGCCGCCCTGCGGCTACAGATGGGGCACCCGCCTGCCGCAACAAGCCGAAGATATGCCATGACCGAACCGATCGAGACCGACGTGCTGATCATCGGAGCCGGCCCGTGCGGGCTGTTCGCGGTGTTCGAACTGGGCCTGCTCGACATGAAGGCGCATGTCGTCGACATCCTCGACCGGCCCGGCGGCCAGTGCGCCGAGCTTTACCCCGAGAAGCCGATCTACGACATTCCCGGCATCCCGCTGGTGACCGGGCAGGGGCTGACCGACGCGCTGATGGAGCAGATCAAGCCGTTCCATCCCACCTTCCATCTCGGCGAGATGATCGAGCGCCTGGAGAAGACCGGCGACCCCGGTTTCCGCGTCACCACCGACGCCGGCAAGGTGTTCGAGGCCAAGGTGGTGGTGATCGCCGCCGGCGGCGGCTCGTTCCAGCCGAAGCGCCCGCCGGTGCCGGGCATCGAGGCGTACGAAGGCACCTCGGTGCATTACGCCGTGCGCCGCATGGAGGACTTTCGCGGCCGCGAGGTGCTGATCGTCGGCGGCGGCGATTCCGCGCTCGACTGGACGCTCAACCTGCACCCGCTGGCCAAGCGCATCACGCTGCTGCACCGGCGCGACGATTTCCGCGCCGCGCCCCACAGCGTCGAGCAGATGCGCGCACTGGTCGCCGGCGGCCGCATGGACCTGCGCATCGGCCAGATCACGGCGCTGGACGGCGAGGGCGGCAAACTCGCGGGCGCGACGATCAAGGGCGGCGACGGCACCGTGGCGCAGATCGCCTGCGACGCCCTGCTGCCGTTCTTCGGCCTGACCATGAAACTCGGCCCGGTGGCCAACTGGGGCATCGATCTCGAGAACAACCTGATCCCGGTCGATACCGCGGCGTTCGAGACCAGCGTGCCCGGCATCTTCGCGATCGGCGATATCAACACCTATCCGGGCAAGCTCAAGCTGATCCTGTCCGGCTTCCACGAGGGCGCCCTAATGGCACAGAAGGCGCACCGCTACGTCTACCCCGACAAGCGGCTGGTGTTCCAGTACACCACCTCCTCGACCAACCTGCAGAAGAAGCTCGGCGTTGCCTGAGCCGGTAATTTTGCCGTCGTCCGGGTGCCGGTCACGGATGCGTTGACCGCCGCGGGTGGCGCTTTTCTTGCCGGCCATATCGGAATACCATTTCCCTCTACGTCAATACCGCCATCGCAGGCAGGGAAGACGAAAAAGGGAGACAAACGCATGATCAGAGCCGGTATCGACCGGACGCGCCCTTCCGTGCGCGCCATCCTTCTCGCGGGCCTGACGACCGCCGCGCTCGGCGTTCCGGCGCAGGCGCAATCGAACGAGCCGATCAAGATCGGCGTCATCGCCGAGATCCAGTCCATCGCCGGCGCCTCGACGCCGGGCGGCGCGCAGATCGCCGCCGACGAGATCAACGCCAAGGGCGGCGTGCTGGGCCGCAAGATCGAGATCGTCACCTACGACAACAAGAGTTCGTCCGCCGACTCGGTGCGCGCCTTCCAGCGCGCGGTCAACGAGGACAAGGTGAGCGCGGTGATCGCCAGCTACATCAGCGAGGTGGTGCTGGCGCTGGAGCCGTGGGCGGCGCGGCTCAAGACGCCGCTGATCACGCCGGGTGCCGCCTCCAACGAAATCACCAAGGCGGTGCACAAGGACTACGACCGCAACAAGTTCACCTTCCACGGCTACCTGACGTCGGCGGCGCAGGCGCAAGCGGTGTGCGATGCCGCCAAGGCGCTGCTGGTCGACGGCCTCAAGATGAAGTCGGTGGCGGTGATGAGCGAGGACGCGGCCTGGACGCGGCCGCTCGACGAGGGCTATCTCGCGTGCTTTCCGAAGGTCGGGCTGAGCGTGGTCGATCACGTCCGCTTCTCGCCGGACACCACCGACTTCACCCCGATCTTCAACCGCATCGAGGCCAAGAAGCCGGACGTCATCGTCACCGGCATCTCGCATGTCGGCGTGCAGCCGACGGTGCAGGCCGCCAACCTGCAGGTGCCGATCCCGTTCTTCGGCATCAGCGCGCAGGCCTTGAGCCCGACCTTCTGGAAGGACACCAACGGCGCGGCGCAGGGCGTGCCGTCGCTGGCGGTGGCGACCGCCAACGTCGCGGTGACGCCGAAGACGAAACCGTTCGCCGAGGCCTATCAGAAGCGGTTCGGCAATCCGCCGGCCTATACCGGCTATACCGCCTATGACGACGTCTACATCATCGCCGATGCGATCAAGCGCGCCGGCGGCACCTCCGATCCCGACAAGCTGGTCGCCGAGCTCGAGAAGACCGACTACGAGGGCACCATCGGCCGCATCCAGTTCTACGGCAAGAACGACGAGTTCACGCACGGCCTGATCTACGGGCCGAACAACGTCAGCGGTCTCGTGTTCCAGTGGCAGGACGGCAAGCAGGTCACGGTGTGGCCGGCGAAGATCGCCGACGGCAAGCTGAAGTATCCGTCCTACGTCAAGCTGCCGCAGTAAGAGGCGACAAGCATGTCCCGAATGCGGTGCGGCCTGAGGACTGCACCGCCGGTCCGGGACCGTTTCAAGCGCTGTCTTTCGTCACGATCCCGGGTCTGCGGCGCAACGCTGGACGCTGCGCCGCGCCCGGGATGTCGAACACCCGGCGCGCTACTCGCGCGGCTGGTCCTGCGCCGGCGGCAGCGCCGAAGGCGGCGGCAAGGGCGCGCTGTCCACGCTCGAGAGGTCGGCGGCGGACAGGCCGAGCACCGCCTCCGCCGCCGGCAGCGCGGCGTCGGCCATCGCGGCGTGCCCTTGCGCGCTCGGATGGATCGCCCCGCCATAGACCGCCGACAGAATGCCCCAGGTGGCGTCGTGGATATCGGAGGGCTGCATCGAACTCGGCATGCCCTGCGGATAGGTCATCGCCGCAAAATAGCTGTCGTTGGCGTCGCGGATCCAGCGCGCGCGCGGCGCGTAGGCGCGAAATTCCGACGCCTTGCGGCCGCACACCAGCGGCTGCTCCGCCGCCGTCACGAGGTTGTCGTCAAAACTCTCGCCGCTCTCGGAAAAGCACTGGCGATCGAATTCGGGATCGCCCGCGCTGCGGGCGCAGAAGCCATGGCCGGCGAACGCCGCCTGGTGATGGTCCGCGAACGTCATGCGATCGCGCGTCGGATCGTTGCAGAGGACGCCGCCCTGGCACAGCGCGAGGTCTTTCAGGCGCGGCAGGAAATCGCCCTGCACGAAATCCGCGACGCGCTTCAGCCGCGCGGCATCGGCGTTGAAAGCGGGATGGATGTCGAAGCCGCCGCGGCCGCCGGGACGGATGGCGCCGTCCGCCAGCGTCGGGTTGGCATAGGAGACGTAGACGACGCGCGCGAGGTTGCCGCCGACCAGGGGTTTGAGCGCCTCGCGCAGCCGGCCGAACTGCTGCGGCAGGGCACCGCGCAGCGCCGCGCGGGCGTCGTTCACCGAGCCGAGCAGGCCGGCGCGCGACAGCAGTTCGCGCTCGGTCGCGGCGTCGACGATGACGTCGGCGACGAGGCCGGAGAAGTCGATGTCGTTGGCGCCGACCGACAGAAAAACGAGGTCGAGCTGCCGTTCCGGCTGGCGGCGCCGGGCGGCGGTGAGCGCGGCGTTGAGTTCGGCAAGCTGGCCGCTGACGCGGCCGGTGCAGGTTGTGGCGGCGCCGGCGATGGCACATTCGCGGGCGCGCTGGGGACCGATCAGGCCGTCGGGGATGCTGGCGCCGGTGCACGCGAGCGGCAGGTAGGTGACGGCGATATGCGGAAACCGCACGGCGAGCGCCAGCGCGGCGCGCGTCTGATAGCTGTAGAGCGAGCGGTGGCAGGCGGTGTTGAGCCATTGCGCGCCGAGCTTCTGCCAGCCTCCGAGCGTGCCACCGCCATCGCCGCCCTCGCAGGCGCGCGCGCCACGGAAGCCGGCGCGCACCGGGCGAAAATACTGGCTGCGCGCGCCGCCGAGATAGGAGCGGAAGCAAAATCCCTCCGCGCCGAGATTGACGGGACGGTCGGGGTTGCCCTCGCCGGACGCGATCGAGTCGCCGAGCCCGGCAATGAAGATGTCGCGCACGCGGATGTCGGTATGAAGCTGCTGGCGGGCCTCGGCGCTGGTCACCTCGACGCTGGCGCGGGTGGGGCGGCCGTAGCGGGCGCGGATGTCGATCGGCTGGGCGCAGTCGAGCGTGGTTTCGCGCGGGGTCTCGCCGTCGTCGAAGGTCCAGGCGCAGATCGCGCCGACCGGCACCGCGCCGGTCAGCTGCACGGTGACGGCATGGTCGGCCGGCGTCAGGTAGCTTTCCTTGGCGCCGTCGCGGACGCACGGCTCGGCGACGCGGCCCGCGGCATCGATGCACAGCCGCCGCACGGTG
>JBDHSY010000114.1:0-8214 GCA_039808405.1 Xanthobacteraceae bacterium | reverse complement strand
CCCGCTTTCGTTATAGGTGCGCCACATCAGGCACTGGATGATGCCCGAGTTCCACATCGCGAAGACGTAGATGATGGTGCCGGCGAGCGCGAGCCAGAAGTGCGCCTCCACCAGCCTCGCCGAATACATGCCCTCGCGCTTCCACAGCCACGGCACCGAGGCGTAGATCGCGCCGAAGGTGATCATCGCCACCCAGCCGAGCGCGCCGGCATGGACGTGGCCCACGGTCCAGTCGGTGTAGTGCGACAGCGCGTTGACCGAGCGGATCGCCATGAACGAGCCCTCGAAGGTGGAGAGGCCGTAGAACACCGCCGCCACCATCATGAAGCGCAGCACCGCATCGTCGCGCACCTTGTGCCAGGCGCCGTTCAGCGTCATCAGCGCGTTGCCCGCCGACACCCACGACGGCACCAGCAGCATCACCGAGAAGGTCATGCCGAGCGTCTGCACCCATTGCGGCAGCGCGGTGTAGTGCAGGTGGTGCGAGCCCGCCCACATGTAGAAGAAGGTGATGCCCCAGAACGAGATGATCGACAGGCGATAGGAATAGATCGGCCGGCCGGCGCGCTTGGGCATGTAGTAGTACATCATGCCGAGGAAGCCGGAGGTGAGGAAGAACGCCACCGCGTTGTGGCCGTACCACCACTGCGTCATCGCGTCCTGCACGCCGGAGAACAGCGAATAGCTCTTGGCCTGCGTCAGCGAGATCGGCACCGCCAGGTTGTTGACGATGTGCAGCATCGCCACCACCAGGATGAAGGCGAGGTAGTACCAGTTGGCGACGTAGATGTGCGGTTCCTTGCGCCGCGCCAGCGTGCGCAGGTAGAGCACGAAATAGGTCACCCAAACGATCACCAGCCAGATGTCGGCGTACCATTCCGGCTCGGCGTATTCGCGCGACTGCGTGATGCCCATCAGGTAGCCGGTGGCGGCGATGATGCAGAACAGGTTGTAGCCGAGCAGCACGAACCACGGCGTCACCTGGTCCGGCATGCGCGCGCGCGAGGTGCGCTGCACGACGTAGAACGAGGTGGCGATCAGCGCGTTGCCGCCGAAGCCGAAGATCACGCCCGAGGTATGGACCGGCCGCAGCCGGCCGAAGCTCGACCAGCCGGCGTCGAAGGTCATGTCGGGGAACACCAGCAGCCACGCCACCCAGTCGCCGACCGCCATGCCGATCACGGCCCACACCATCGCGATGATGATGCCGACCTTGGTCGGGTCGTCGTAGTAGCTTGCCGTCCGGTCCTCGGTCGGCTCGGGCGCGTAGTAGCCGCCGATCACCACGAACATCATCACCACCGCCAGCGCCATGGCGATGGCGCCGTGGATGCCGAGCAGGTTGTCGCGACCGCCGACGGCCATCGCGAGCCCGCCGATGGCGACGGCAAGCAGGATCAGGAGAGCGGTTTGCCGCTCGTTCCGGGTGAGTTGCGCGATCATGACGGAAAGCTCTCGTCCTGGAGGGGCGTCAGGGGCATGGCCGCAGGGCCGGGGAAGACACGTTTCATCGCAGCGCCGTTAGTGTTGACCGCGGGTCACGACTGGCCGCAACGGCAATCGTGACGCAGCGCCTGCTGCGCGGCAATCGGGTTCTTAAATCATAAAGGAATCGGTTCTTTGCGCTGGCGCAAGGAATGAATCCTCCTCGGCGCCGCATCTCGCCTCGCGTGTCATGCGCGTCTGCCACGCCCTCGCGGTGGACAGGCTCGCGGCAGGTGCCGGCGGGCTCCGCCCTCGGGATCGGCCGGGGCTGCCCCGCGCCAGCCGCCGGCCGCACGCTGCCGCGCGGGCGTGGTTCAGATCGGGCTTCGGCCGACCGGGGCCGGAGGTAGACGGCGGGTCAGGAGCGCCGCATGCTGCGCGGCAACGGCTGGTCGCCGAAATCGACGATGGAACGCTTCAGGATCACGCCTCGGGCGTCGACGTTGAGCCGGGCGCGGCGGCTGCCGTAGAAGAAGTTCAGCCGGTAGGTGCCGTCGTCCTCGCCGACGCCGCGCTCGCAGACGCCGGTCAGCCGGTTCGCGCGCATCAAGGGTGCGATACGCTCCGGCGCCAGCCCGAACAGGGTGCCGAGCAGCGCGGCGTCGATGCAGAAATCGCCATCGGTCATTTCGATATGCATGGTGGTCCGGCTCCTCGATGATCCCTTTGCCATAGTGCGCTTTCGACGACGTCAGAAGCGGAATTCCAGCTTATTGTTCTGACGCGGTGTCTTAACGCGAACCGGTTCCTGCTTCGCCCGGAAACGCTCGCTGTCGCGGGCGCGTCAGGCGGTGCAGCAGCACGTTGAAGCGGCGCCAGCCCGCGGCGTCGTCGTGGCGCAGCGCGGCGCAGGCGTGCCCGGCGATCCGGCAGGCCCGATCGACCTCGCCGGCATCGGCCAGCGCCTGCAGCGCACCGGCCAGCAGCTCGGTCAGCGGGTTGGCGGCGGCTGCCGCGGGCGCGGCCACCGCGTCGGTCGCGGTCGGTGCGGTCGTCACCAGCCGTCTCCATCGGTAATGCCGAGATGCTCCTTGGCCGCCGGCGACATCATCTTCGGCGTCCATGGCGGTTCGTAGGTCAGCGTGACATCGACGAACTCGACGCCGGGCACCGACCAGGCGCTGTCGCGCGCGCCGTCGCGCAGATAGTCGGTGGCCGGGCAGCCCTTGGTCGTCGTGGTCATCAGAACGTGGGTGACGCCGCCATCCTCGACCGCGACGCCATAGATGAGGCCGAGATCGACGATGTTGTAGCCGAGTTCGGGATCGATGACGACGCGCAGCGCCTCGCGCACCTCCTCCGCCAGCGCCTCGTTAGGCGTGCTCATGCGGTTGCTCCCGCCGCCGCGCCGATGCGGATCAGCACCTTGTAGGTGGTGCCGTCCGGCTCGAACGCACCACGCCAACCGTGGCCGCGCTTGGCCAGTTCCGGAAACAGGAAGATCGGCTCGCGGCACAGCAGCGCCTCGAGCACCTCGCCCTCGGCCATCGTCTCGGTCGCGGCGAGGATGCGCACCATCGGCTCCGGCGGATCGAGGTCGCGGTTGTCCATCTCCTGCACCGGCGCCGGCCATTCGCCGTCGCTCGCGGGCGTCGCCGCGGCGGCCGGCAGGCCGCCCTCGGCGGGCGCGTCCGGCCCCGGCGTGAACAGCACCTCCCAGTCGCCGCCGTCGATCTCGCGCGCTTCGTGGCTGAACCCCTTCGAGCCGAGCACATGGAACAGCGGCACCGGTTCGAAGGTGGCGTAGAGCCGCAGCCCCTGGCCGGGCTTGAGCGCCTTCACCGCGCCGAGGATTTCACCAAAAGGTTCGCCGCCGGCACGCAGCGTCGGCCGTACGTCGAGGTCCACAAAGTCGGTCATTGCGCGTCTCCTTGCATCAGGTCTGCCGGGGGGTGGCGTAGAGCAACTGCGGCTGCCTGACGCCGGCCGGCAGCCGCAGCTTGTCGGTGACGTCGAGCAGGCAGCGGGTGCGCACCAGTTGCGCGACGATGCCGCAGGTGGCGATCAGCATGGCGGCCGCGGCGAGCCGGACGACGAGCGGCGTGCCGGCGATGAGCGCTACGGTGGCGAGGTAGACCGCGGCGAAATACAGCCAGAACCATTTGACGGCGCGCGGCTCGACCACCAGGTCTTGCACCCGCGGCGTCGGCGTCTTGCCGAGCACCGGGCCGTAGGTTTCGAGCCAGGTGACGAACGCCACGATCTTGTAGAGCTTGCCGAGCCCGAGCCCGGTCAGCCAGCCGAAGCTGAACAGGAACACCACCGCGCCGATATGCTCGCCGAGCCGGCCGAGCGCGATCAGCACCACGGCCAGCGCGATGCACACCGCGAGCGAGATCAGCGCCGCGCCTGCCATGCGGCTGTTGAGTTCGATCTTGCGCCGTTTGCGGGCGCGGTAAAGATAAAGGATGTCGTTGCCGTAGAGGCCGAGGCTGGCGGCGGCCAGCAGGCCGGCGGCGCCGAGCGCCAGCGGCAGGCTGCCGCCGTGACAGATCGCGACAACGCCGCCGACGATCAGCACCGCCAGCGCCGCGGTGCCGAGCCACAGCACGGCGCGGCTCGAGGCGCGGTCGAGCTCGGGCGCCAGCATGAACATCGCGAGCAGCCGGTAGCTGACGCCGATCGCCGTCAGCGTCAGCCAGCCGCCGAGGCCGGCGGCGGCATGGACCGGGATGCCGAGCGTGGTGAGATCGATCAGCGGCTGGGCGGTGGCGAGCCCATCGAGCACGAGCGCGAACACGCTGCCGAGCGCCACCGTTGCGCCGAACGCAACCAGGCCGACCGTGACGAAGCGCGCCGCCAGCGTCAGCGGCCGCGCCGCCCACATCGTGCGCCCGAGATTCCATGCGACCAGAAGAAAGCCGAGAACCAGCAGGGCGACCGCAGCAGGAAAAAAAGGCAGGCCGTGAGCGACACGGCCCGCCAGTTGCAGGAAGCCCAGAATGAGCATGGCCAGCCCGCCGACGAGGCAGACCAGCGTCGGCAGCGGCAACGCGTTATCGTGGATCGGCCGCGCCACCAGCACCGGCACGAACTGGAACAGCGCGCCGCACATCAGGAGAGTGAGCCAGCCGATCGCCACGATGTGGACCACGACCAGCGTGTCCGGCGCCTCGATCGGGGCCGACGGAAAGCCGAAGCCCGCGGCAATCAGCCCCTCCGCTGCGATCAGCGCGATCAGCGCGGCGGCGAAATAGGACATGGTCCAGCGGGACAGCGTGGCGCCGATCACGGCGGTGTTCCTTGTAAAGGTGTCGGATCGCGACGGCAGCCTGCCGATGCGCGATCCGGGCGACGTGCTGGCGGGGGGCGCGGTGTCGCTGCGTGTGCCGCCGCCTGCTGCCGCATTTGTCAGGCGATTACGCCGCCTTGTTACGCCGCCTTGGCGAGCTTGCCGATCTCGACGCGCCAGACGGTCGGACCCTGCTCGAGGTAGGTCCACGAGAACTGCTTCGGATACTCGGCCTCGAGCTGGTAGTAGAGCGGCTTCGGATCGTGGTCGTTGACCAGCACGAAGGACGCGCCCGGCGTCAGGTCGTTGACGAGCTGGAAAATCTTGGCGTGGCGCTGGGCCGGGACGAGGCTGCGCACATCGATCACGTTGGCGGCTGACATCAGGTAGGTCCTCGGTCGCGCGACTTGACTGCAGGCCGGATGCGCGACCTCCGGTCCGGCGCTGCGGCGGGCGCACCCGCGCCCTCGGCCCGATGGCGAACCGGCCCGGCCCGCCGTATCGGCTGCGATCGATCTCGCGGCGGGCGGTGTCGATGTCCGTGCCGCAAGGACGATCCGTGCGGCGACTATCCGGCCGATAAGATACATTGTCAATATATCTTTTAGCGGATGCGGCACCGCCGCGCTTGCCTCGGCCGCGGCCGTGGCCTATGCGGATGGCGCCACCGGCCGGGCCGCTTGCAAAAGATGCGTGAAAAGCGCATCATTTCGCGCTGCGGGCCGCGATGCGCCGGATAGGGACTGATCGGAAGCAGGCCGACGATGAGACTGACGAACTTCACCGACTACTCGTTGCGCCTGCTGATGTACGCCGCGGCGCAGGAGGACCGTCTGGTGACCATCGAGGAGGCGGCCGAGGTCTACGGCATCTCCAAGGCGCACCTGATGAAGGTCGCCAATCAACTGACGCGCGCCGGCTTTCTGCGCGCGGTGCGCGGCCGGTCCGGCGGGCTGACGCTCGGCCGCAAGCCGGGCAAGATCGTGCTTGGCGACGTGGTGCGCGCCACCGAGCCGGATTTCGCGCTGGTTGAGTGCTTCACGCCGGACAACTGTTGCCTGATCACGCAGCGCTGCCGTTTGCGTGGCATTCTCAAGGAGGCGATGAACGCCTTCGCCAGCACGCTCGACCGCTACACGCTGTCCGACCTGCTGCTCAACCCCAAGGATTTCGGCATCAAGCCGGCGGCTTAGGGAGTCTGATATTTTGACGGAAGCAGTTTGAGGCGTCATTGCCGGCTTGACCCGGCAATCTCGTTTGAGGGCGCACTGCGTCCATGGCGGGGATGCCCGGATCAAGTCCGGGCATGACGACGGTTGATTCAACCGGAAGCGGAAACGCGATGAAGCCTGATCGGGCGCCGTCGGAGCGGCAGGCCGCCCGTTAGCGCGAGCGCGTCCACACTTCCGCGCCGCACAGCGCGCCGAGACAGCCCTCGACCCGCAGCATGTCCGGCCCGGTCATCGAGATGTTGCTCGCGTAGGTCTGGCCGTCGTCGGCGTTGTAGATCGTGCCGCTCCAGCGCGCCGTGCCCGATGGCTGCATGTTGTGAAACAGCACGAGGCCGACGATCGGCCGCTTCGCCAGCGCCGGATTGGGGTTCTTGCTGTCACGCTGCGGTTCGCCGGTGGCCGGGTCGTTCGGCTCGCGCAGCCACGTCACCGCGCCGCAGATGCCGCCACCGCATTTGCTAACGCGAACCCGGGCGTCGCCCGCCTGCGTCAACCATGTGCCGGCCGGGTCGGCGCCTTGCGCGTGCGAAGGGGTGATGCCGCACCAGGCAAGCAACGCGATAACCAGACCGAACCGTCCCATCCTCACACTCCCGCCCAGGTCATGTATCGACCAAGTGTCTTGTATCGACCAAGTGTCTTGTATCGACCATACGTCATACATCGACATTGGCGCTGAGCGAGTTCTCCTGGATGAACTCGCGGCGCGGCTCCACCACGTCGCCCATCAGCTTGGTGAAGATGTCGTCGGCCTCGTCGACCTCCTTGATCTTCACCTGCAACAAGGAACGTGCGTTGCTGTCGAGCGTGGTTTCCCAAAGCTGATCGGGGTTCATCTCGCCGAGACCCTTGTAGCGCTGCAGGGTGATGCCCTTGCGGCCGGCCTCGGTGACCGCCTCGAACAGCCCGACCGGGCCGTGGATCGGCGTCTCGACATCGCGGCGGCGCAGCACCGCCGGGCGCGGATAGGCCGTTTGCAGGGCGGCCGCATAGTCGTCGAGCTTGCGCGCGTCGGCCGACGACAACAGCGCGTCGTCGATCACCGCGACGTCGCGCACGCCGCGCACGGTGCGCTCGAACATGAACCCCTGACCTTCGGTGAAGTGGCCGCTCCAGCCGCGCTCGACGTCGTCGGCCAGCGCGTCGAGCCGGCGCGCGATCTCGCCGGCGGCGGCGTTGGCGGTATCGACATCGACGGTCACCCGCGGGTTCAGCACGCCGGCGATCGCCGCCTGCTCGACCACGTCGCGGTTGTAGCGGCTGTGCAGGTTGCGCAGGATGCCGCGGACGGCGCGGGCATCCTCCACCAACAGGCGCAGGTCCTTGCCGGCGCGCTCCTCGCCGGTCGGGAAGGCCAGCACGCAGTCGTCGAGGCCGGTATCGATCAGATAGTCCTCGAGCGCGCGCTCGTCCTTGAGGTACTGCTCGGACTTGCCGCGCGTCACCTTGTAGAGCGGCGGCTGGGCGATATAGAGATGGCCGTTCTCGATCAGCTGCGGCATCTGCCGGAAGAAGAACGTGAGCAGCAGCGTGCGGATGTGGGCGCCGTCGACGTCGGCGTCGGTCATCACGATGATCTTGTGGTAGCGCAGCTTGCCGATGTCGAAATCGTCGCGGCCGATGCCGGTGCCGAGCGCGGTGATCAGGGTGCCGACCTGCTCCGACGACAGCATCTTGTCGAAGCGCGCGCGCTCGATGTTGAGGATTTTTCCGCGCAGCGGCAGCACCGCCTGGAACTCGCGGTTGCGGCCCTGCTTGGCCGAGCCGCCGGCGGAATCGCCCTCGACGATGAACAGTTCGGACTTGGCCGGATCGCGCTCCTGACAGTCGGCGAGCTTGCCGGGAAGGGAGGCGATATCGAGCGCGCCCTTGCGCCGCGTCAGTTCGCGCGCCTTGCGGGCGGCCTCGCGGGCGGACGCCGCCTCGACCACCTTGCCGACGATGGTCCTGGCTTCCGCCGGGTGCTCCTCGAACCACGCCGCGAGCGCCTCGTTGAGCGTCGCCTCGACCACCGGGCGCACTTCGGAAGACACAAGCTTGTCTTTCGTCTGCGAGGAGAATTTCGGGTCCGGCACCTTGACCGAGAGCACCGCGGTCAGCCCCTCGCGGCAGTCGTCGCCGGTCAGCGACACCTTGTCTTTCTTGGCATGGGCGTCGGCGTAGCTCGTCACCTGGCGCGTCAGCGCGCCGCGGAAGCCGGCGAGATGCGTGCCGCCGTCGCGCTGCGGGATGTTGTTGGTGAAGCACAGCACGTTCTCGTGGTAG
>JBDHSY010000113.1:0-8220 GCA_039808405.1 Xanthobacteraceae bacterium | reverse complement strand
GCTGACCAAATCGATGCGCGCCGATCTCGGCGTGATGATCTCCGCCTCCCATAACCTGTTCGACGACAACGGCATCAAGCTGTTCGGCCCGGAAGGCTACAAGCTGTCCGACGAGGTCGAATTGCAGATCGAGGAGCTCATGGAGGAGAACCTCGACCGCAAGCTGGCCGCGAGCGGCCAGCTCGGCCGCGCCCGCCGCATCGACGGCGTTCATGACCGCTACATCGAGTTCGCCAAGCGCACGCTGCCGCGCACCCTCAACCTCGAGGGCCTGCGCGTGGTGGTCGATGCCGCCAACGGCGCGGCCTACAGGGTGGTGCCGGAAGCGCTGTGGGAGCTGGGCGCCGAGGTGGTGGCCATCGGCGTCGAGCCCGACGGCTTCAACATCAACAAGGAATGCGGCTCGACCTCGCCGGAGGCGATGAGCGCCAAGGTGCGCGAGATGCGCGCCGATCTCGGCATCGCGCTCGACGGCGACGCCGACCGGGTCATCATCGCCGACGAGCGCGGCCACGTCATCGACGGCGACCAGCTGCTCGCCGTCATCGCGCAAAGCTGGCTGGAGGACGGCCGCCTGACCAAGCCGGGCGTGGTCTCCACCGTGATGGCCAATCTCGGGCTGGAGCGCTACCTGGAAGCGCACGGCATGGAACTGGTGCGCACGCCGGTCGGCGACCGTTACGTGCTCGAACAGATGCAGGCGCAGGGTTTCAACGTCGGCGGCGAGCCGTCCGGCCACATCATCCTGTCCGACCACGGCACCACCGGCGACGGTTTCGTCGCGGCGTTGCAGGTGCTCGCGGTGGTGCAGAAGCTCGGCCGGCCGGTCTCCGAGGTCTGCCACCGTTTCGAGCCGATGCCGCAGGTGCTCAAGAACGTCCGTTACGGCGCCGGCAAGCCGCTCGACAATCCGAACGTGCGCTCCGCCATCACCGCCGCCGAAAAGCAGCTCAACGGTTACGGCCGGCTGTTGGTGCGGCCCTCCGGCACCGAGCCGGTGATCCGGGTGATGGGCGAGGGCGACGACCGCGAGCGCGTCGAGGAGGCGGTGGAGATGATCGTCACCGCGCTCGGCCACACCGCCGCGGCGTAAGCGCCGCATCTGACGGGTTGCAACGCGGCTGTTGCAATCCAGCCATGGCGAATCGGCGCTGGCGGCGGGCGGCCGGGTCGCTTACCTCGTGATGTTTCAAGCATCGAGCTTCGGCCGGCGCGGCCTTCGCGCGGCCGGTTTTTTTCGTGCGGATTTTTTCGTGAGAGTGACGTGAACAAGCCTGTCATCGTCGATCAGGACAGCGCCGCCCGGCCGCTGCCGGCCCCGGACGCAACCGCGCGCGGCGTGTCCGCCAAGCCGGTCTATGTCGTGCTCGGCGCCATCAGCGTGTCGCACTTCCTCAACGACACCATGCAGTCGCTGATCCCGTCGATCTATCCGATCCTGAAAGAGAACTACGCGCTCGACTTCACCCAGATCGGCCTCATCACGCTGACCTTCCAGATCACCGCCTCGCTGCTGCAGCCGCTGGTCGGCACCGTCACCGACCGCAAGCCGCAGCCCTATTCGCTGGCGATCGGCATGGGCTCGACCTTCGTCGGGCTGCTCTTGCTCTCGGTCGCCCATGCCTATGCCGTGATCCTCATCGCCGCCGGGCTGATCGGGCTCGGCTCGGCGATCTTCCATCCCGAATCCTCGCGCATCGCCCGCCTTGCCTCGGGCGGGCGCTACGGCTTCGCGCAGTCGGTGTTCCAGGTCGGCGGCAATTCCGGATCGGCGATCGGGCCGATGCTGGCGGCCTTGATCGTGGTGCCGTTCGGCCAGCCGAGCATCGCGTGGTTTTCGCTGATCGCGGCGACCGCGATGGTGATCCTGTGGCGGATCGGACGCTGGTACAAGCCGCGCATCGTGCCGCGCGTCAGCAAGGCGGTGGCGCGCCACCCCAACGCGCCCTCGCCGCGCCGCACGGCGCTGGCGATCGCCATCCTGATCGTGCTGGTGTTCTCGAAGTTCATCTACATGTCGAGCCTGACCAGCTATTACACCTTCTTCCTGATCCACAAGTTCGGGGTGTCGACGCAGACGTCGCAACTGTTCCTGTTCATGTTTCTGGCCGCGACCGCGGTCGGCACGTTCTTCGGCGGCCCGATCGGCGACCGCATCGGCCGGCGCTACGTGATCTGGTTCTCGATTCTCGGCGCGCTGCCGTTCACGTTGATGCTGCCGTTCGCCAGCCTGTTCTGGACCGCGGTCCTGAGCATGGTGATCGGCTTCGTCATTTCCTCGGCGATGCCGGCGATCATCGTCTACGCGCAGGAGTTGATGCCGCACCGCTTCGGCATGATCTCGGGGCTGTTCTTCGGCTTCTCGTTCGGCGCCGGCGGCATCGGCGCGGCGCTGCTCGGCATCGTCGCCGACCATCGCGGCATCGACTTCGTCTACAATGTGTGCGCGGTGCTGCCTGCAATCGGGCTGTTGGCATTCTTCCTGCCGAAGATGCCGCGGCTCGCCTTGCGCTAGAACGCCTCGCATTCTGATAGATATACCTCACGCCGTCATGGCCGGGTCTATCCCGGCCATCCACGTCTTTTTTGCGTGAGCCGCCGTCGAGGCGTGGATGCCCGGCACAGGGCCGGGCATGACGAGGCACGTGCCGGCGCGTCGGTCACCGGTTCCAACTTTACCTTTCGTTAGGGGGTGTGGCGCGGCTGTGGCGGGCGGCGATGCGCTGCATTGGAACGATCCGCGCAACGCAATATCAACCTTAATTATTAGGGTTAAGTGACGTTTAAGCATTTGCTGCCATCGTCCCCTTACGAGTTTCCCGGCGTGGGGCTTTGCCCCGCCACACGAGAGGGCAAGACGATGCGTAGCGTGAAATTCCTGCTGGCTGCGGGAGCGGCCTCCCTGATCTCAGGCGCGGTGTTCGCGGCCGATCTGCCGATCGCGCCGCCGCCGGCTTATTTCCCGCCGCCGCCGCCGCAGGATTTCGGCGGCTGGTATCTGCGCGGCGATATCGGCATGAGCAATCAGCGCGTCAAAAGCCTCGACAACGCGCTTTACCACACCCCCGGCACCAGCGTGGAGCACAAGGGACTGGGCTTCGACAGTGCCGGAATCTACGGCGTCGGTGTCGGCTACACCTTCAACAACTGGCTGCGCGGCGATGTCACCGGCGAGTGGCGCGGCAAGGCCAACTTCCACGGCAGCGACATCGTCTCCTTCAACGGCGTGCCGGTCGGCACCGACGTCTACACCGGCAGCAAGTCGGAGTGGCTGATCCTGGCCAACGCCTATGTCGATCTCGGCACCTGGTGGCACATCACCCCGTTCGTTGGCGCCGGTGTCGGCATGGCGCGCAACACCATTTCCAGCTTCACCGATATCGGCGGGCCGGCCTACAGCGCGGCATTCGGCGACAAGGCGTCCAAGTGGAATTTCGCCTGGGCGGTGCATGCCGGTCTGGCCTACCAGGTATCGCCCGGATTGACCGTCGAACTGGCGTATCGCTACGTCAACCTCGGCAATGCCGCGAGCGGCGATCTCTACACCTACGACGGCATCAACAGCGTCTACAACCCGATGGAATTCCGCGACATCACCTCGCATGACGTGAAGCTCGGCGTGCGCTGGTCGCTCAGCCCGGCGCCGGTCTACCTGCCGCCCCCGCCGCTGGTGACCAAGGGCTGACGCACGCTCCGGTCGGTCGTTGCCTCCACGGCGCGGGGTCATCCCCCGCGCCGTTTTTTTTGCGTCGCCCGGCCCGCAAATTGACCGCGTCCGGCCCCGCGACAACGAATGATTAAGGTTAACGGGCGATGATCGGAGCCGAGGCCAATCGGGCACGGGAGTGGAAGATGCGTCGGATTCTGCTGGCAGCGGCACTGTCGATGGGGGTGGTGCAAGCGTCGTTCGCGGCGGACTTGCCGGTGCTGCGGGGCGGCTTCGTCGACGACTATGCCGGGCCCGGCGTGGTCGATTGGCAGGGTGTCTATGTCGGCGGGCACGCCGGCTGGGGCCGCTCCGACATGAACTTCACCGGCACCACGCGGCCGGTGATCGCGAGCCTGCTGGCCTATACCGAAGTCGAGAACGAGATGGGCGTCTCGCAGTGGCCGCTGATGGGCAAGGAATCGGCGCGCGGCAACGGCTACGGCGCCTTCGTCGGCTACAACAGCCAGTGGGACGACGTCGTGATCGGCGTCGAAGCGACCTACATGCACGGCAAGTTCGGCGGCTCGAGCGCCGACAGCATGAGCCGCCGGCTCAGGACCACGAGCGGCGTCCACGACATCACCGCGCTGAGCGCGGCCGCGATCGAGATCAACGATATCGGCACCGTGCGGGCGCGCGCCGGCTATGCGGTGGGGGCGTTCCTGCCTTACGTGTTCGGCGGCGTGGCGTTCGGCCAGGCCGATATCATGCGCGCGGCAGGCGTTATCGGAACGCTCGACAGCGGGGGCGGGCCTGCCCCCCTTAAGCCGTTGTCGAAGGTCGAGATCAACAAGGCGCATCTGCTTTACGGTTACACCGCCGGCCTCGGCGTCGACGTCAATCTGTATGCCGGGCTGTTCCTGCGCGCGGAGTGGGAATACATCCGCTTCACCAGCGCGATCGACACCAATATCAACACGGTGCGCGCGGGGCTGGGCTACAAGTTCTGACCCCCCAGTCGGCGGCGACGTGAAGCCGGGGCCGTGCGCCCCGGCTTTGTCGTGTTTGCGGCGTGTCTCGCGCATGGCTGTTCCGGCTGCTTTGCCGCCTCTCATCCTAAAATAGCCCTTGACGGTCGCTCCCGTGCTGCCCTATCCCCCGCGGCGGGACACCTCCCCCCAACGGGAGGCTTACTATCTGGAAGGATAGACGATGACCGTAGCGAAGCCCGCTCAGCGGCCGGCCGTGCCGCATTTCTCCTCCGGCCCCTGCGCCAAGCGCCCCGGCTGGACCCCCGAAAATCTGAAGGATGCAGCGCTCGGCCGCTCGCACCGCGCCAAGATCGGCAAGGCCAGGCTCAAGGCCGCCATCGACCTGACGCGCGAGGTGCTCGAGGTGCCGGCCGACTACCGCATCGGCATCGTGCCGGCGTCGGACACCGGCGCGGTCGAGATGGCGCTGTGGTCGCTGCTCGGCGCCCGTCCGGTCACCATGATCGCCTGGGAGTCGTTCGGCGAAGGCTGGATCACCGACGTCGTCAAGCAGCTGAAGCTGAAGGACGTCACTAGGCTCACCGCCGGCTACGGCGACATTCCCGACCTCGCCAAGGCCGATCCGGCGTCCGACATCGTTTTCACCTGGAACGGCACCACCTCCGGTGTGCGCGTGCCGAACGCCGACTGGATCAGCGCGACCCGCGAGGGCCTGACCATCTGCGACGCCACCTCGGCCGCGTTCGCGCAAGCCCTCGACTGGGCCAAGCTCGATGTCGTGACGTTCTCCTGGCAGAAAGCGCTCGGCGGCGAGGCCGCGCACGGCATGCTGATCCTGTCGCCGCGCGCCGTGGCGCGGCTTGAAAGCCACACGCCGGCGTGGCCGCTGCCGAAAATTTTCCGCATGACCAAGGGCGGCAAGCTGAACGAGGGCATCTTCGTCGGCGAGACCATCAACACCCCCTCGATGCTGTGCGTCGAGGATTATCTCGATGCGCTCGGCTGGGCGAAGTCGGTCGGCGGCCTGAAAGGTCTGATCGCCCGCGCCGACGCCAACACGAAAGTGCTGACGGACTGGGTGGCGAAGACGCCGTGGATCGATTTCCTCGCCACCGATCCGGCGATCCGCTCCAACACCTCGGTCTGCCTCAAGGTGGTCGACCCGGTCGTGACGGCGCTTGCCGCCGACGCGCAGGCGGCTTTTGCCAAGGCGCTGGTCGCGGCGGTCGAGAAGGAAGGCGCCGGCTACGACCTCGGCCACTATCGCGATGCGCCCGCGGGCCTGCGCATCTGGTGCGGCGCCACGGTGGAAACCGCCGACGTCGCGCTGCTCACGCAGTGGCTCGACTGGGCCTTCGCCGAGGCCAAGGCGTCGCTCGCCAAGGCGGCTTGAACGAGGCGGCTTAACACCTCCATCACGCGATGCATCATTGCCGGACGTGATCCGGCAATCCATCCTCCTTCCGAAAACGATGGACCCGCGGGTCAAGCCCGCGGGTGACGCTGAGCCGATCAATTCAGCTTCAACGGATCACATCATGGCCAAGCCCAAAGTTCTCATTTCCGATGCCCTGTCCCCCGCCGCCGTGCAGATCTTCAAGGATCGCGGCATCGACGTCGATTTCCAGCCGACGCTCGGCAAGGACAAGGAAAAACTCGCCGAGATCATCGGCGACTACGACGGCCTTGCCATCCGCTCGGCCACCAAGGCGACCGCGAAGATTCTCGCCAACGCCAAGCGCCTCAAGGTGATCGGCCGCGCCGGCATCGGCGTCGACAACGTCGAGATTCCGGCGGCGACCGCCAAGGGCATCATCGTGATGAACACGCCGTTCGGCAACTCGATCACCACCGCCGAGCATGCCATCACCCTGATGCTGGCGCTGGCGCGCGAGATTCCGCAGGCCGACGCCTCGACGCAGGCCGGCAAGTGGGAGAAGAACCGCTTCATGGGCGTCGAGATCACCGGCAAGACGCTGGGCGTCATCGGCTGCGGCAATATCGGCGCCATCGTCGCCGACCGTGCCATCGGCTTGAAGATGAAGGTGATCGCCTACGACCCGTTCCTGTCGCCGGAGCGCGCCAGGGACATCGGCGTCGAGAAGGTGGAGCTCGACGATCTCCTGAAGCGTGCCGATTTCATCACGCTGCACACGCCGCTGACCGACAAGACCCGCAACATCGTCGACGCCGCCGCCATCGCCAAGATGAAAAAGGGCGTGCGCATCGTCAATTGCGCGCGCGGGGGACTGGTGGACGAGCAGGCGCTGGTCGATGCGCTCAATTCCAAGCAGGTCGCGGGCGCGGCCTTTGACGTGTTCACCGAGGAGCCGGCGACCAGCAACGTGCTGTTCGGCCATCCGAACGTGATCTGCACCCCGCATCTCGGCGCCTCCACCACCGAGGCGCAGGAGAACGTGGCGTTGCAGGTCGCCGAGCAGATGTCCGACTATCTGCTGACCGGCGCCATCACCAACGCCATCAACTTCCCCTCGATCACCGCCGAGGAAGCGCCGAAGCTGAAGCCGTTCGTCGAACTGGCCGAAAAGCTCGGCTCGTTCGCCGGGCAGTTGACCGAGAGCGACATCGCCAAGGTGACGATCACTTACGAGGGCGCGGTGGCGCAGATGAAGATCAAGGCGCTGACCTCGGCGGCGCTGTCGGGGCTCCTGCGGCCGATGCTCGGCGACATCAACGTCGTCTCCGCGCCGGTGGTCGCCAAGGAGCGCGGCATGGTGGTGGACGAGGTGACGCGCGCCGCCCAAAGCGACTATGAAAGCCTGATCACCGTCACCGTGACCACGGCCGGCATGGAGCGCTCGGTGTCGGGCACGGTCTATGCCGACGGCCAGCCGCGTCTGGTCGAGATCAAGGGCATTCGCGTCGACGCCGCGTTCGGGAAGTCGATGATCTACGTCACCAACGAGGACAAGCCGGGCTTCATCGGCAAGTTCGCCTCGATCCTCGGCACGGCCGGCGTCAACATCGCGACGTTCAATCTCGGCCGCAAGGCGCAGGGCGGCGACGCCATTGCGCTGGTCGAGGTCGACGGCGAAGTGCCGGCCGGCGTGCTCGCCGAGGTGCAGGGACTGCCGCAGGTGAAGCAGGTCAAGGCGCTGACGTTCTGAGCGGGCGTCCGGACCGATGAAAAAAGCCCGCGGCGACGCGGGCTTTTTTACTTCCGCGAGGCGAAAGCGATGCCGGCCAGCACCAGCGCATAGCCGACCAGGTGAAAGAGCTGGAGCCGCTCGCCGAGGAAGAGGATCGCCATCGCCGAGCCGAACACCGGGATCAGGTGGAAGAACGGCGCGGCGCGGTTCGGCCCGATCAGCGCGATGCCGCGATTGAAGAACAGATACGCCAGCGCCGACGGGAAGATCACCACATAGGCCACCGTCGCCATGGTGATCGCGTCGAACGTCAGGATGTTGCCGTGCCACGCCTCCCAGGCGGCGCCGGGCACCAGCATCACGCCGCCGAGCCCCATGGTGAACGCGGTCAGCGACAGCGCGTGGATCTTCGGCCGCCGCATCACCAGCGCCGAATAGAGGCCGAACACCACCAGCGCCAGCGTGATCA
>JBDHSY010000112.1:0-8244 GCA_039808405.1 Xanthobacteraceae bacterium | reverse complement strand
GGCCGATACCGCGTGGAATGAGGCCGAAGGCATTGCCGAGGTGCCGCCGCTGGCGCAGCAGCCCGACTTCTCGGCGGCGGCCATCGAGCGCGCCGCGGCCGTGCTCGCCGGCGGCGTGCCGACGCTGCTGCTCGTCACCGGGCAGGCGCTGACCGAGCGCGGGCTGGCGCTGGCCGGGCGCATCGCCGCGGCGACCGGCTGCGAGGTGATGACGCAGACCTACAATCCGCGCATGGCGCGCGGCCGGGGCCGCTTTTATGTCGAGCGCATTCCTTACGTGATCGCGCAGGCGCTGCCGGCGCTGGAGCGGTTCCGTCACATCGTGCTGGTGGAGGCCGCCGACCCGGTGGCGTTCTTCGCCTATCCCGACAAGCCGAGCCTGCTCAGGCCCGAGGGCTGCGCGACGCATCGCTTGACCGCCGCCGGCGAGAACTCCGTGGCGGCGCTTGAGGCGCTGGCCGACGCGCTCGGCGCCAAAGCTTCCCGGATCGAGGCGTCCGGCGACAAGGCCCGCGACCTGCCCGATCTCGTCAAGCCGAGCGGGGCATTGACGCACACGACGATCGCGCAGGCCATCGCCTGGGCCATCCCCGACAACGCCATCGTCGTCGACGAATCGATCTCCACGGGGCGCGGCTTCTTTCCGCTCACCGCCAAGGCCAGGCCGCACGACTGGTTGCAGAACATGGGCGGCTCGATCGGCTTCTCGCCGCCGCTCTCGACCGGCGCCGCGGTCGCCTGCCCCGACCGCCGCGTCATCTGCATGGTCGGCGACGGCAGCGCGATGTACACCGTGCAGGCGCTGTGGACGCAGGCGCGCGAAAGCCTCAACGTCACCACCGTGGTGTTCGCCAACCGCACCTACCAGATTCTGCGCGGCGAGTTTGCCGGCGTCGGCGCCGGCGAGCAGGGCGCGCGTGCCCGCGACATGCTCGCCATCGACCGCCCGACGCTCGACTGGGTGGCGCTCGCCAGGGGCATGGGCGTGCCGGCGCGCTCGGTCGAGACGGCGGACGCGTTCAACGATGCGCTCGCCGCCGCCAATGCGGCGGACGGCCCTTCGCTGATCGAAGTGGTGATGTAGGTGCCCGCGACGGGCGCACAGGGGGCTCTACGCGGCACCCAGCTTCGGGCAACCGCCGGTTCGCCTCGGGACAACGCGGGTCGCCGGATGGCAAGGGAATCGTGGTGTCGGCAAGGCGGGCAATGGTGGGCGCAATAGGGATTGAACCTATGACCTCTCCCGTGTGAAGGGAACGCTCTCCCGCTGAGCTATGCGCCCGTGACCCTGCCATCCCGCCGTATTCCGGCGGGCGCCGTGGTCGGTGCCCGCGATTTACGGAAGCGGGGGGTGGGGTGTCAAGCCGGGCGCGGTCCGCCGCCGCGCTCAGCCGGTGCGGGCGACGCGCGCGGCCTGCGATTGCAGGGCCCGGATGCGCTCGGCGAGCGAGGCGCCGCCGGGCGCTGCCACGGCACCGGCCGGCGCGGCGCCGTTGACGGCCTTGCCGGCGGGCGGCTCGGCGTCGAGCAGGGCTTCGATCGCCGAGTGCGGGCCTTCCAGCGTGATGGCGAGGCGGGCGACCTCGGCGGCGATATCGTTGATGCGCTCGCGCAACAGCGCGTTCTCGCCGCGCTCGGCGCTGGCCGTCTGGTCGGCCTGCCGGCGCAGCGCCTCGAGGTCGCGCTTCAGGCCGTCGCGCTCGCCTTCGACGAGATGCAGCCGCTCGGCCAGCGCCGCCTCGGCCGTCTCATGGGCCACCCCGGTATTGCTGCCGGGCGTGGGGGTGGGCGCGCGGCGGCGGGCGGCATATTCCGCCTTGATCTGGTCGCGCAGCTCGCGGTTCTCGTGGCGGTGGCCCTCGAGCAGGTCGCCCTGGGCCTTGAGTTCGCCCTCCAGCGCGTTGACGCGGCTGTGCAGGGCTTCGGCGTCCGCCCGGCCGGCGGCCAATGCGGTCTCGAGCTCGGCGATGCGCGCGCCGAGCCCGGCCGCCTTGTCCCGCGCGGCGCCGAGTTCGCCCGCCGTTTCCTCGGCCTGCCGGCGCTCGGCCGCCAGCTGCTCGCGGGTCGCGGCAAGCTGCCGCTCGGCATCCTCGGCGCGCAACTGCAACGCCTCGATCTGGGCGCCGGCCGCGGCCAGCTCGGCCCTGCGGTCGTCGGCGGAATGGCTCTGGGCGGCGAACTCGGCGGTGAGGCGCGACAGTTCGGCGGCTTTTTCGTGCAGCGCCGCCTCGTGCGTGCGGATCTGCTCGGCGCGCTCGGCGAACTCGCCCTCGGTGGCGGCAAGGCGCGCGGCAAGCTCCTTCTCTCGCGCCTCCAGCGTGGCGATGGCGGCGGTCCTGCCGGCCAGATCCTGCTTCAGGCGGTTGACGACGTCGGCCTTGCGGCCAAGCTCGGCGAGATGGCTCGCGACCTGTGCCTGCATTCCGGCGAGGCGCGTTTCCAGCCGGCTCGCCGAGACCGCGAACTCGGCGCGCAACTGGTCGCGGTCGGCCTGGATTTCGATCATCGATAGCGGCGTCGAGGCTTCGAGGCGCCGGGTGGTCAGGCGCACGGCGCGATTGTGCACCAGCGGCATGACCGTGAGGCCAAGCAGCATCGCGACCAGGAAACCGATCGCCAGGTACATGATCGGCTCGATCATTCAGGCGTCCTTTTGCGCCGGGACGGAAAGCAGCCGGACCATGCCACGATGGCGTGGGACATGGCCAGCGCGATGCCCTGTTAACCTCAACTGCCGAGCCGTCCCGCCGGGTCCATCGTGCCGTTCAGGCGGCCGGGACCGGCCGATGGCGGCTCAGAACGGGTTCCAGGTGGGGCGCGGGGTGAATTTCAGGTAACCGATATTGGCGCCGAGCCGGAGGCCGAGGCCGGAGCGGATCGGCACCAGCACGATGTTGTTGGCGGTCAGCGCCGTCATGCCGAAGCCGCCGATGACGTAGGCCGAGCCGTCGATGCCGCCGAAGCGCTGGTAGATCGCCTGCGTCGCCGGCAGGTTATAGACCAGGATCATGGTGCGGGCGCCGTCGCCGCCCCAGTCGAAGCCGACCGACGGACCCTGCCAGTACACTTTCAGGTCGCCGGCGTTCTTGGTGTAGAGCGTGCCCTCGCCGTAGCGCAGGCCGGCGACGAAGGCGCCCGAGCCTTCCTCGCCGAGCACGTAGCCGTTGGGCAGACCCCACTGGCTGACCGCGCGCTCGATCACCGAGGCGAGTTCCCGCGAGACGTTGCCGAAGAAGCGATGGCCGGCGGAGGACAGTTCCTCGACGGCGAAACGGTCGCTTGAGCGGCCCGCGCGCTGCTGCGCCAAAACCGGCCCGGTCAGGACCATGATCGCGGTGAGCAGCGCGGCTGCAAGGCGCAAGGCAAAGCCCATTCCCAACCTCGTGACGGATTGTCGGAATTTGATTCGAAAAAGTAACCGGATGCAGATGAATGTCCCCTAAACCGCATCGGTCTCGCCCGGTTCTGGACGCTTATCGGCATCAACTATGACAGTAGCACGGCAAAATCGAGCCCTCTCGGCGAGGGCTGGAACCGTTCTTGCGGCGCTGGCGCTCGGCGCGGCGGCGTTCGGCTCGCTGGCCGCGACGGCGGCCACCACCGAGCGGGTGGTTTCGGACCGCTACAGCGGGCTCGCCATCGGCGGCGTCGATCCGGTGTCCTACTTCGCCGACGGCGGGCCGCGGGCCGGCACGGCGGAACTGGAAGTCAACGCCGGCGGCGCGATATGGCGCTTCCGCAGCGAAGGCAACCGCGCCGCGTTCATCGCCCACCCGGAGGTCTATCAGCCGCGCTTCGGCGGCTACGATCCGGTCGGGGTGGCGGGCGGCAAGCCGGTCGCCGGCGTTGCGTCGCTGTGGCTTCTGATCGGCGAGCGCCTCTATCTGTTCGCCCGCGACGATACCCGGGCCGCCTTTGCCGCCGATCCCGGCCGCTACCTCGCTGCGGCCGACCGGCAGTGGCCGGGCCTGCGCGACAGCCTGGTGCAATAAACCCGCGCCCGGCCCGGGCGCGCTATTTGGCCGCCGGCTCCTTAACCCCTTCCTTGGCCTTGTTGGCCGCCGCCTGAAGCTGCAAAAGGCCGTCGCGCAAGCCGGCGATCTCGGCCTTCAGCGCCGCGATCTCGCGCTCGGCCGCTTGCAGGCGGCGCTCGGCCGCCATCCGCCGCCGCTCGGCCTCGAGCCCCGCCCTGGTCAGCGCGCTCTTGAGATAATCGACATTGCTTTGCAGGCAGCCGGTGCGCCGTTCCCAGGTCTTTTCGGCGGTGCAGTTTTCGATGCCCGGCACGTCCTGCGCCAGCGCCGCCGCCATCGGCAGGACGGTGAGAAGCACCGTGCCGCTTAACGCCGTTCTCATCGTCATTGCGCTATCCTTTGCGGATGGATTGCATCGTCTACGTTCTCGGCAGCCTGAGCGACGGCCGCGGCCGCACCTATGTCGGCTGGACGCTCGATCTCGACCGCCGGCTGGCCCGCCACAACGCCGGCACCGGCGCCAAAAGCACCCGCGGCCACCTGTGGTCGGTGCTCCACGTCGAGCGCTTCGCCACCCGCGGCGCGGCGATGAGCCGCGAGTGGCATCTCAAGCGCGACCGGGCGTTCCGTAAAACGTTGGTGGCGGCGATGCGCGCCGCCGCCGTCCCGAAATGCGACAGCCCGGCGGCGCCGTCTTAACCTTTGAAACGGCTGTGGAACAAACCCCGCCCGAATCGCTGATCCGGGTCGGGTTCCGCTTCGTTCACGGCACATCTTGCACCTTCAAATGGTAATAGCGCCATATCTGGGGCGGCGCGCGGCCGCCCCATCGGCGCTGGGACCGTTCGAGGTTAACGGCGTTACCGGCACACCACCGCCTCGACGCCGGCCGCGACCTCGAACAGCCGGCTGTCGGCGCCGCCAGGCGCCACCAGCGTCAGCCCGACCGGCGGCTCGCCGGCGCGCTCGACCGGCAGCGAGATGGCGCAGCCGTCGGTGTAGTTGATCAGCGTGCTGTTGCGCAGTGCCAGCAGGTTGGCCCTGGTGAAGGCGTCGTCGTCGTCGATCAGGTCGGCGATGCGCGGCGGCACGTTGGCGGTGGTCGGCATCGCCAGCGCGTCGAACGGCGCGCAGCGCGCGGCGAAACGCGCCACCAGCCCGCGCCGGGCCGCGACCAGATCGACGTACTCGGCCGCGCTCTGCGCCTCGCCCTTGCGGATGCGCACGACGACGCGCGGGTCGTAGTCGGCCTCGCGCGTCGCCAGCAGCGCGCGGTGCCATGCAAAACTCTCGGCACCCGAGAAGCCGCCCTTGGCGAGCATGCCGGCCACCTCGTCGAACTCCGGCATCGCGATGCGGGTGATCTGTGCGCCGGCCGCCTCGAGCGCCGCGACGGCCCGCTCGAACGCGGCGGTCACCGCATCGTCGAGCTGATCGAGCACCACGGTGGTCGGCACCGCCAGCCGCAGGCCCCTGACCGCGCGCGGCGCAAGCTCGCGCGGCTCGTTGCCGGCGAGCACGGCGTCGATCGTCGCGCAGCAGGCGACCGAGCGGGCCAGCGGGCCGATGCTGTCCAGCGTCGAGGACAGCGGCACCGCGCCCGCGGTCGGGATCCGCGCGGCCGTCGGCTTGTAGCCGACGATGCCGTTGAAGGCGGCCGGGATGCGGCACGAGCCGCCGGTGTCGGTGCCGAGCGCGCCGTGCGCCATGCCGTCGGCCACCGACACGCCGGCGCCCGACGACGAGCCGCCGGGGACGTGGCCGACCTCGCGCTGCCATGGGCTTTTCGGCGTGCCGTAGTGCGGATTGATGCCGATGCCGGAATAGGCGAACTCGGTCATGTTGGTGCGCCCGATGATGACGAAGCCGGCGCGCCGCATGCGCGCCACGACCGGGGCGTCGGCGGCCGCCGCCGGCTGCCCGCTCAAGACTTTCGAGCCGGCGCGCGTCACCTGGCCCTTGACGTCGAAGAGGTCCTTGACCGAGACCGGAATGCCGGCAAAGGCCGACGGCGCGGCGCCGGCCTTGCGCAGACGGTCCATCGCGTCCGCCGCCGCGCGTGCGCCCTCGCCATCGACCGCCATGAACACGCGCGCGCCTTCGCCCGCCGGGTCGGCGATCTTCGCAAGGCACGCCTCCACGAGGTCGCGAGCGGTGGTGCGGCCGCTCTCGAGATCGGCGGCAAGGGAGGCAAGGGTTGGGCCATGGGTGGGGCCATGGGCGGGACCATGCGGCATCGTCGGACGTCCTTTGTTGGATGACGGCATTGCGGGAAGGGTTGGCGCCAGCATGCCGATTTTTATCGACTTGAAAACCGGCAACCTACAAGGAGTTATCGGTGTTGGCGAGGAGCCGGACAAGACCCGGCGAAGCCCGCCCGAAACCGTCGCGGCGGCGCCGGCGGCCGGATCGCGAAGCGGGTTCATCGGCGAACGGAGACGCCGGCTCGCTCAGGTGGCGCCGCTCGCCTGCGTCGGGATGGTCATGACCTCGATGGCCGCGCGGTCGGGGGCTTCTTCCTTCCAGCGCACCGAGCCGAACGGCCGCTCCAGCATGCGGCGCACCCGCACCGGCTCCGGCCCCCTGTGGAAGCGCATGGCGCGCTGGTGCAGCGCGCGCTCGGTCTGCGTCGGGCGGTTGCGCTGGCGCAGGTAGTCGAGCCAGGTCGGGCACAGATAGCGCTCGGTCCACAATTCGGGATCGCCGACGTCGCGCGAGATCGACCAGCCATAGGCGCCGTTGCGCTGGCGGCTCAGCTGCACATGCTGCATCAGCGTGTGGAACGAGCGCGCGTGGCCCTGGTCGACGCGGTATTCGACCTCGACCACCACCGGGCCGCTGCGGCCGGTCAGCGGCAGGCGCACCTCGGGGTCGGCCAGCCAGTCTTCCGCCGCATCGTTGGGGCCGCCGACCGACGGCATGCGCAGCCACCGGCCGAGCAGCGGCGAGGCGAGCATCATCACCCCGGAGATCAACAGCGCATGATCGACGCCGACGCTGTCGGCGACCTGGCCCCACACCCAGCTGCCGATGGCGATGCCGCCGGCGATCGCCGCCTGGAAGATCGCCAGCGAGCGGCCCGCCACCCAGCGCGGCGCCGACAGCTGCACGCCGATGTTGAACAGCGCGATTGCCAGCATCCACGCCGCGCCGGCGGCGACCAGCGCCGCGGCGGCGATCGCCGGCATGGCGATGACGGCGACGACGACGATGGCCGCGCCCATCACCAGCGCGCAGGTACGCACCGAGGCCTCCCCGCCCATCCGCCGCCGCACCGCGCCGATGTTGAGGGCGCCGAGCACCGCACCCATGCCGAACGCACCGAGCATGATGCCGTATGTCTGCGGGCCGCCGTGCAGCAGGTCGCGCGCCACCAGCGGCATCAGCGCCGAGATCGAGCCGCCGGCGAAGCCGGTGACGAAGGTGCGGCCCAGCACGATGCGGATCGACGGCGAGTTGACGATGTAGCGCACACCGGAGACGATGGCGCGGCGCAGCCGCTCCGGCGGCAGCCGCGACGGCTCCTGACGCCGCTTCCACAGGAACAGCACGATCAAGAGCGGGATGTACATCACCGCGTTGAGCACGAAGGCGGCGACCGCGCCGGCGGCGGCGACCACCAGGCCGCCGATTGCCGGGCCGAACGAGCGGGCGATGTTGTAGCTGATGCCGTTCAGCGCCACCGCGGCCGGCAGCGTCTCGCTCGGCACCTGCTCGGTGACCGAGGCCTGCCATGCCGGCCCGAACAGCGCCATGCCGCTGCCGACCACGAAGCAGAACGCCAACAGCATCCACGGCGTCGTCAGGTTAAGGAAGGCCATGACCGCCAGCGCCGTGGCGCCGGTCAGCGCGATGGTCAGCGACACCAGCGACACGATGCGGCGGTCGTGCATGTCGGCGACCGCGCCGGCCGGCAGGGAGATCAGCATGATCGGCAGCATCAACGCGGTCTGCACCAGCGCCACCATATCGGCCGATGCCGTCATCTCGGTCATCGCCCAGGCCGAGCCGACGCCCTGGATCAACAGCCCGAGATTGGAGATGAGGCTCGCGAGCCAGATGCGCCGGAAGATGGCATGGCGCAGCGGCGCGCCGATGCTGTCTGCCGAAGCTGCGCTCGACTTCGGCAGTATCCTCCGCAAAGGCTTCAACCGTGCTCCTCCTGTAGCGTTTTCGCGCGAAGTGGAAACCGGTTCGCAATGGGAAAACGCGTCAAAACGAAATTCTGGGGCTTTGCTTTCGATGTCGTCAAAGCAAAGCTCCAGCGAGA
>JBDHSY010000111.1:0-8267 GCA_039808405.1 Xanthobacteraceae bacterium | reverse complement strand
AGCGGCGGATCTGTTCGGCGCGCGCCGCCTCGCCGCTCGAACGGTCGAGGTTTGCGAGCTGTGCTTCGAGCCGCAGGCACGCCGGGTTCTGCCCGCTTTGCTGGCTGCCGTAGCCGGGCGGGGGCGGGTAATACTGCGCGAAGGCCGAGGCGGCCGCGAGCCCGGCGCCAAGCGCCGCTATCGCAAGCGTTCGTCGGATCATCGCAGCGTGTCGCGTCTCGGGCATGCTCCGGCCATGGTCGCTATCAGACGAAGTGGAAACCGGCGCCCACCCTTGCTGATTCTGCCGCGAAGCGCCTCGCGACGGTCCGACCCATAACCGCTTCGGGCGGCGACGTCACGCCGTTTCCATGGCGGCGATGCGGCGGAACCGACGTCGGCTCAGCGCATGCAGGTGATGGCGATGGCGCGGCCGCAGCTCGATCCACGGCAGGCGGCGCCGGCCGGCGCTGTCGCGGTCGCGGTGATGTCGGCGGCGTCGAGGGCGCGATAGGCGCTGGCGTCGGTGAATTCACGCGAGCGGCAGTAGGCCCGTGCGGCGGGAGCGCCGCAGCGGTCGCCGTTGGCGAGGCACTGGTCGATGCCGTAGCCGTCGTCGTGGGCAGCGATCACGAACACGCGGCTGTCGGCGGCGGCGGGCAGGCTGATGATGGCGGAGAGGAGGCAGGCAAACAGGGCGCAGGAAAACCGCATGATGCACCAAGAAAAAGCGATTGGTTCACCCGTTGCGATAAACCGAATGCGTTAAAAATCGTTAACCAAGGCGAAACTGTGACCAGGCGGCGGCCAAGCGGCGACCAGGCCGTGCCGGCACTCTTGCGCGCGATTTCGTCTGCGATCGGCCGGCGCGGCGGTTGCCGACGATTGCCGCAAGGCGCCGCGCGAGATGATTTTTACCCGGTTCCATATCTTGACGCGGTGCGGCGGCTGCCTCATGGTGCCGGGCCATGAACGGCTTTCTCACCGCTGTCGGCAATATGATTTGCTGCGGGATTATTCGCTAGCGATTCGCTGGCTGAGGCCGTCTTTTCTCATCGATCGTGAGCGGACGTCCCGGCCCCCGGGGGTGGTTCGTCTTTGGATTGATGACCGATGCAGTTGCGGCTTTTCGATACGCTGACCAAGACCAAGCGGCCGTTCGTGCCGATCGATGCCGCCAACGTGCGGATGTACGTGTGCGGGCCGACGGTCTACGACTTCGCCCATATCGGCAATGCGCGGCCGGCCATCGTGTTCGACGTGCTGTTCCGCCTGTTGCGGCACGTCTATGGCGCCGAGCACGTCACCTACGTCCGCAACATCACCGACGTCGACGACAAGATCAACGCCCGCGCCGCGCGCGATTACCCCGGCCTGCCGCTGAACGAGGCGATCCGCAAGGTCACCGAGGAAACCGAGCGGCAGTTTCATGCCGACGTCGATGCGCTCGGCTGCCTGCGGCCGACAAAAGAGCCGCGCGCCACCGAGCATATCCCGGAGATGCGCGCGATCATCGACAGGCTGATCGCCGAAGGGCACGCCTATGTCGAACAGAACCATGTGCTGTTCGCGGTGGCGAGCATGCCGGCCTACGGGCAACTGGCGCGGCGCTCGCTCGACGAGATGCTGGCCGGCGCGCGCGTCGATGTCGCGCCCTACAAGCGCGACGCCATGGATTTCGTGCTGTGGAAGCCCTCCAAGCCCGGCGAGCCGGCGTGGCCCTCGCCGGCGGGCATTGCCGTCGAGGGGCGGCCGGGCTGGCACCTCGAATGCTCGGCGATGGCGTGGAAGCATCTCGGCGAGGAATTCGACATCCACGGCGGCGGCATCGACCTGGTGTTTCCGCACCACGAGAACGAGATCGCGCAAAGCTGCTGCGCCTTCCATCGCGACCACATGGCGCGCACCTGGATGCACAACGGCTTTTTGCAGGTCGAAGGCGAGAAGATGTCAAAATCGCTCGGCAATTTCGTCACGATCAGAAGCTTGCTCGAGAAATGGCCAGGCGATGTTCTTCGACATCAGATGTTGATGACGCACTACCGGCAACCGCTAGATTGGACGGAGAAGCGCGCGTTTCTTGCGATGCAAGAACTAGATGACTGGGCAACTCTAATCCAGAGCCGATATAATTTTCCCTTTGAGAAAGGGCTCGATCAGCCAGTGGTCGATGCATTAGAGGATGATCTAAACACGCCAAATGCGATTACGATTCTTCGGGAAGAGTATTCGAAAGCGAAGAAAGGCGATCGAAACGCGCTGGCGAGTTTGGTAGCTGGATGTAAGCTTTTGGGATTCAGCCACCTCGATAAGCCGGGCTTATTCAGGACTGATATAGTCGCGCTGAACGTAAGTCAAAATACATCGGATCTCGGATCTCAGCTTACAGCGTTGCGAGCTGCACGAGCGAACAGCGCTTTCGAGATTGTTAGCTCGATTGAAGCTGAGCTTTCGAGCAGAGGCTTAACGGTGAAGTATGAGCCGGATTATCGGATCGTTTTGTTAGATGGTGATGAAGTTGCCGCTAAAGATAAAATTAATGCTCTCATCGCCGCCCGTACGGCCGCCCGCGCGCAAAAGAACTGGGCGGAGTCCGACCGTATCCGCGACGAGTTGACGAAAATGGGCGTCGTGCTCAAGGACGGCAAGGACGACAGCGGCCGGCCCGTCACCACCTGGGAGCTGGCACGATGACAAAACCCGATACCCCGTTTCCAAAGCACCGCTATTATTACATCGCGCTGAAATGGGCGGTGATCGCGGCCGCGATCGCTCTCGCGCTCAAACTGTTCGGGGCGTGGTGATGGCGCGTGCGATGCCGACACCCGCCTTGCGGCCGATGCTGCCGGCCGACGGTCCGGTGCTCGCGGCGATCTTCGCCGAGAGCGTCGAGGAACTGACGCAGGACGATTACAGCGACGCGCAGCGCGCGGCGTGGGCCTCGCGCGCCGACGACGAGGCGGCGCTGGCGGCAAGGCTCACGGCGCAGCTCACGCTGGTCGCGACGCTTGACGGCAGCGCGGTCGGGTTTGCCTCGCTGAAGGACAATGCCGAGATCGACATGCTGTTCGTGCATCCGGCCGCGGCCGGGCAGGGCGTCGCCCGCACGCTGATCGACGCGCTGGAAAAGCTCGCGAGCGCCCGCGGCGCCACCACGCTGACGGTCGAGGCGAGCGACACCGCGCACGGCTTCTTCCGGCAGCGCGGCTATGCCGATCAGCGCCGCAACAGCGTCATGGTCGGCGACGAGTGGCTCGCCAACACCACCATGACCAAAACGCTTGCGCCCCATTCCCCCGGCGCCGATGCGCCCCGTTCGGATCCGCCCTCATGAGCCGCGAGCGCATCTACCTGTTCGACACCACGCTGCGCGACGGCGCGCAGACCAACGGCGTCGATTTCACGCTGGCCGACAAGGAGCGGATAGCCGCGCTGCTCGACGAGCTCGGCGTCGATTACGTCGAGGGTGGCTACCCCGGCGCCAACCCGACCGACACAAAACTGTTCGCGAACAAGCCGGCGCTGAAGCGCGCCGCCTTCACCGCCTTCGGCATGACGCGGCGGCCCGGCCGCTCGGCGTCGAACGATCCCGGTCTCGCCGCGATCCTCGAGGCCGACGCCGACGCCATCTGCTTCGTCGCAAAGTCGTCGGAATATCAGGTGCGCGTGGCGCTGGAGACCACCAACGAGGACAACCTCGCCTCGATCCGCGACAGCGTCGCCGCCGCAAAGGCCAAAGGCCGCGAGGTGATGGTCGACTGCGAGCACTTCTTCGACGGCTACAAGGCGAACCCCGCCTATACGCTTTCCTGCGCGAAAGCCGCCTACGATGCCGGCGCGCGCTGGGTGGTGCTGTGCGACACCAACGGCGGCACCATGCCGCACGAGGTGAGCCGCATCGTCACCGAGGTGACGCGCGCCGTGCCGGGCGATCATCTCGGCATCCATGCGCACAACGACACCGAGCAGGCGGTGGCCAATTCGCTGGCCGCGGTGCTGGCCGGCGTGCGGCAGGTGCAGGGCACGCTGAACGGTCTCGGCGAGCGCTGCGGCAACGCCAACCTGTGCTCGCTGATCCCGACGCTGAAATTGAAGAGCGAATTTTCCGACCGTTTCGAGATCGGCGTCACCGACGACAGGCTCGCGAGCCTGGTGCAGGTGTCGCGCACGCTCGACGACATGCTCAACCGCGCGCCCAACCGGCACGCGGCCTATGTCGGCGAGAGCGCCTTCGTCACCAAGACCGGCATTCATGCCTCGGCCCTGATGAAGGACCCGACCACCTACGAGCATGTCGATCCGGCCCGCGTCGGCAACCGCCGCAAGGTGCTGGTGTCGGATCAGGCCGGGCGCTCCAACGTTTTGGCCGAACTCGACCGCGCGGGCATCGCCTACGACAAGGACGATCCGAGGCTGACGCGGCTTGTCGAGGAGATGAAACGGCGCGAGGCCATCGGCTACGCCTACGAATCCGCCGGCGCCTCGTTCGACCTGCTGGCGCGCCGCACGCTCGGCCGCGTGCCGGAGTATTTTTCCGTGACGCAGTTCGACGTCAACACCGAGCAGCGCATCAATGCGCGCGGCGAGCGGGTCACGGTGGCGCTCGCGGTGGTCAAGGTCGATGTCGGCGGCGAGACGCTGATCTCGGCGGCGGAAGGCAACGGCCCGGTCAACGCGCTCGACGTGGCGCTGCGCAAGGATCTCGGCAAGTATCAGAAATACATCGATGGGCTGAAGCTGATCGACTATCGCGTGCGTATTCTGAACGGCGGCACCGAGGCGGTGACGCGCGTGTTGATCGAGAGCGAGGACGAGACCGGCGAGCGCTGGACCACGGTCGGCGTGTCGTCCAACATCATCGATGCCTCGTTCCAGGCGCTGATGGATTCGATCTTCCACAAGCTGGTGAAGTCCGGCGCTGCGGCGTGAGAGCTTTCATTTCGTTTACCTGTCATGGCCGGGCTTGTCCCGGCCATCCACGTCTTTCTTCGCTGAATTTCCGCAACGGCGTGGATGCCCGGCACAAGGCCGGGCATGACGGAGGATAGCAACGCTGGTTTGCGGTTGACGCTGGCACGGCCATCATGTCGGATAGCGCCGGGCGATCACCGACAAGGACATGCCGCCATGAACCCCGCCGAGCTGCCGTTCGATGCCGAGACGATGTTGCAGGGCTTGCGGCCGTGGATCGAGTGCGAAAGTCCGACCTGGGATGCCGCCGCTGTCAACCGCATGCTCGATCTCGCCGCGCGCGATCTGGCGCTGGCCGGCGCCCGTATCGAGCGCATTCCCGGCCGCATGGGGTTCGGCGATTGCGTCCGCGCCCGTTTTCCGCACGCAAAAGCCGATGCGCCGGGCATCCTGATCGCCGGCCATCTCGACACCGTGCATCCGCTCGGCACGCTGAACGATCTGCCGTGGCGGCGCGAGGGCAACCTGTGCTACGGCCCCGGCATCTTCGACATGAAGGGCGGCAACTACGTAGCGCTCGAGGCGATCCGCCAGCTGGCGCGCGCGGGCGTGGCCACGCCGTTGCCGGTCACGTTTCTGCTGACGCCGGACGAGGAGGTCGGCACGCCGAGCGTGCGCGACGTCGTCGAGGCGGAAGCCGCACGCAACAAATATGTGCTGGTGGCGGAGCCGGCGCTCGGCGATGTCGGCGTGGTGACCGGCCGCTATGCCATCGCCCGCTTCAATCTCGAAGTCGTCGGCCGCCCGAGCCACGCCGGCGCCACGCTCAAGGCCGGCCGCTCGGCGATCCGCGAGCTGGCGCGCCGCGTCATCGAGATCGATGCGATGTCCGACGACGATTGCACGTTCAGCGTCGGCGTGGTGCGCGGCGGCCAGTGGGTCAACTGCGTCGCCTCGCGCGCCACCGGCGAGGCGCTCAGCATGGCCAAGCGCCAGGCCGACCTCGATCGCGGCGTCGAGCGCATGCTGGCGCTGTCGGGCACGGACAACGACGTTACGTTCACGGTGACGCGCGGCGTGACGCGGCCGGTGTGGGAGCCGAACGCGGCGACGCTCGCGCTCTACGAGACGGCGCGCGCCATCGGCAAGTCGATCGGCCTCGACCTGACGCACGGCTCGGCCGGCGGCGGCTCGGATGCCAACTTCACCGGCGCGATGGGCATCGCCACGCTCGATGGGCTCGGCCTGCGCGGCAACGGCGCCCATACGCTCGGCGAGCATATCGAGGTCGACAGCCTGCCCGAGCGCGGCCGGCTGATCGCCGGCCTCATCGCCACGCTCGATTAGATGAAGGAGACGCCATGCCGACCTTGCCGCTGATCGAGAGTTTTGCCGACGACCTCGTCACTATTCGCCGCGACCTGCACGCCCATCCCGAGATCGGCTTCGAGGAAAAGCGCACCTCCTCCATCGTCGCCGACAAGCTCGCGCAATGGGGCATCGAGGTGCATCGCGGCATCGGCGGCACCGGCGTCGTCGGCGTGCTCAAGGGCAAGGGCGATGGGCCGCGCCGCATCGGGCTGCGCGCCGACATGGACGCGCTGCCGATGGAGGAAGCGACCAACCTGCCGTGGCGCTCGAGCGTGCCCAACCGTTTCCATGGCTGCGGCCACGACGGCCACACCACCATGCTGCTCGGCACCGCGCGCTACCTGGCGCAGACCCGCAACTTCGACGGCACGGTGGTGTTCATCTTCCAGCCGGCCGAGGAAGGGCTCGGCGGCGCCCGCGCCATGATCGCCGACGGGCTGTTCGAAAAATTTCCGCTCGACGAGATCTATGGCCTGCACAACGCGCCGCATCTCGGCGCCAATCAGGTGGCGGTGGGCACCGGCGCGGCGATGGCTGGCGCCGATTTTTTCGACATCACCATCACCGGCCGCGGCAGCCACGGCGCGATGCCGGAACAGTCGCGCGACGCGGTGGTGGTCGCCATGACGCTGGGGCAGGCGTTGCAGACCATCGTCAGCCGCAACGTGGCGCCGGGCGATGCGGCGGTGCTGTCGATCACGCAAATTCACGCCGGCGCCGCCTACAACGTCATTCCGGGCGAGGCGAAGCTCGCCGGCACCGTGCGAACGTTCTCAGACGCGGTGCGCACGCAGATCCGCGAGCGCATGCGCGCCATCGCCGCCGGCGTCGCGGCGGCGTTCGAGGTCGAGATCGCGGTGGACATCCGCGACATCTTCACGGTGCTGGAAAACCGCCCCGAGCAGGCGGCGGCGGTCGCCGCGGTGGCGCGCGAGGTGGTGGGCGCCGACAATGTCGATACCGCCGCTCCGCCGCACATGGCCAGCGAGGATTTCGCCGACATGCTGCGCGTGGTGCCGGGCGCCTATTTCTGGCTCGGGCACGCCGGCGACATGCCGCTGCACAACCCCGGCTTCATTCTCGATGAGGGCATTTTGCCGGTCGGCGCCAGCCTGTTCTCGCGCCTCGTCGAAACGCGGCTGCCGCTTTAACCCGCGGCGGCGGCGCGCTGGCGCACCACAAAATCCTGCGTCGCCACCCCCATGCCCCACATCAGGCCGAGCAGCATGAAGTAGTGCCGCCAGTGGTCGGTGTCGATGATGAAACTCTCGCCGACGGTGCCGACGAAGGTGGCGAACACCGCCAGATAGGCGCGCTGCCACGGCGTGCGCACGAACAGGTAGCGGGCGCCGATGATCACCGTGGAGAAGATCAGCGCCGGATAGCAGACGCCGGCGAGCCAGCCGCCCGACATGAAGGCGTTGAGATAGGAGTTGTGCACGTCCTCGGGAAAATATTTCGAGAACTGCAACGGCCCGATGCCGAACGGCACCTCGAGCGCGAGCTGGGCGCCGAGCACGTGGCGGCCGAAGCGGCCGAAGCGGCCCTCGTCGTAGCTCTGGCCGAGGGTGGCGCGCTCGCGGAACAGGTCCTGCACCTGATCGAGCGACAACAGGACCGCGATCACCACGGCGAGTGCGGCGATGGCGATCATCGTCGTGACGACGATGCGCCGCCGCCCGGCGCGCGTCGGATCGGTCAGCACCATCAGCGCCAGCATGATCGCCGAGGTCGCGACCAGAAGCCCCCACGCGGCGCGCGAGAAGGCGAGCAGCAGCCCGACGGAGAGAAAGCCGAACACCAGGGCGTTGCGCAGCGCCTTGCGCGGCGCGTCGGCGACCACCGATTGCAGCGCCAGCAGCGCCGGCAGGATGACGAAGGCGCCGTAGACGTTGGGGTCCTTGAAGGTGCCGGCGAGCCGGCTGTACAGCGTGAAGCGCTCGCGGCCGGCGATGCCGAAATAGCCGACCAGCCCGAGCGCGGTGGCGATCAGCGCGCTGGCGATC
>JBDHSY010000110.1:0-8276 GCA_039808405.1 Xanthobacteraceae bacterium | reverse complement strand
TGTCGGCCGCGCGAAGCAGTAGACGCAGCCGTGCTCGCAGCCGCGATACGGATTGATCGAGCGGTCGAAGCCGATGTCGGGCGAGGTGTTGCGGGTGATCACCTTGCGCGCGGTGTCGACCGCGACCGTGGTCTTGAACGCCGGCAGCTCGTCGAGGCTCTGCCAGCCGTCGTCGAAGGCGACGCGCGCCTCCGTCTCAAAGCGACCGCTGGCGTTGGACTGCGCGCCGCGACCGCGGCGGCGGGCGCCGTCGATGGGGATGCCGAGGTCGGCGAAGGCCGGCCCGCCGGCAAGCGGCGGCGGCGCTGCGGGAGAGGGCGGGCGGAGGGCTGATCGGTTCATGTTTGGGATTATAATCCGCAAATAGAACAAATCAAGAACACAGAAGCGTGAGGCTGTGAAAATCGCCCAAAAACCCGCCGCGCTCGTCATGGCCGGGCTTGTCCCGGCCATCCACGCCTCCTTGATGCGCGGCCATAAGACGTGGATGCCCGCAACAGGTGCGGGCATGACGACGGACGAGACCTACGACTTGCGCCGCCGCAGGTGCTCGTCGAGCCGCGGCATGATCTCCACGAAGTTGCAGGGCATGGTGCGGTAGTCGAGCTGCGGCCCGAGGATATTGTCCCAGCCGTCGCGGCAGGCGCCCGGCGAGCCGGGCAGGCAGAAGATATAAGTGGCGCCTGCCACGCCCCCGGTGACGCGGCTCTGGATCGTGGCCGGGCCGATCTTGCCGTGGCTCATCATGTGGAAGGCGACGGAAAAGCCGTCCATGCGCTTCTCGAACAGCGGCTCGACCGCCTCCGGCGTGACGTCGCGGCCGGTGAAGCCGGTGCCGCCGGTGGTGACGATGGTGTCGACGCCCGGGTCGGCGATCCACGACCGGATGCGCTCCTGAATCGCCGGCACGTCGTCGGTGACGATGTCGCGGGCGGCGAGCCGGTGGCCGGCGGCGGTCAGGCGCTCGACCAGCGTGTCGCCGGAGCGGTCGTCGGCCAGCGCGCGGCTGTCGGAGACCGTCAGCACCGCGATGTTGACCGGGATGAAACTGCGCTCGCCGCCGCTGCCGTGCGCCATCGCCGCCCCGCTACAGCCGGTCGGTGGCGAACGTGTTGCACGCCTGCACGCTGCCTCGCTGGTAGCCGATCATGAACCAGCGCTTGCGCTGTTCGGCCGAGCCGTGGGTAAAGCTGTCCGGCACCACGCGGCCTTGCGTCTTGCGCTGGATGGTGTCGTCGCCGATCGCGCTTGCGGTCTGCAGGGCCGTGTCGATGTCGCCGGGCTCGATGAAGTTCGGCCGCTTCTTCTGCTCGCGGTTGACCCAGATGCCGGACAGGCAGTCGGCCTGCAATTCGACGCGCACCTGCAACGCGTTGGCTTCAGCGCGGCTGCCGGCCTGGCGCTGCATCTGGTTGACGCGGTCGAGGATGCCGAGCAGGTTCTGGACGTGATGGCCGGCCTCGTGGGCGATGATATAGGCCTGCGTGAACTGGCATGCCTTGCCCGAGCAGCCGCGGAAGCGCGTCTCGACCTCGCGGAAGAACGCGGTGTCGAGGAAGATCTGCTTGTCGGGCGGGCAGTAGAACGGCCCCATCGCCGCTTGCGCCATGCCACAGCGGCCGCCGTTGGTGGCGTTGCGGAACAGCACGATGCGGGGACCTGCGTAGCGGCGGCCGCTCTCGCTGAAAATCTCGCTCCAGCGGTCGTCGATCTCGCCGAGCACGCCGGCGACGAAGCTGCCCATCTCGTCCTGCGGCACGCCGGTCTTGGGGCGCGAGGCGGTGCGGCTGTCGGTCTGGTAGGTCGGCGCGCCGCCGCCGGAAAGAATCTCGGCGCCGCCGATGAGAATCCGCGGATCGATGCCGACGGCCCAGCCGATCAGGCCGAGCACGATCACCGTGCCGATGCCGAGCCGGCCGCCGCCGATCGCCAGCCCGAGGCCGCCACCGCCGCCGCCGCCATCGTCGCGGCGGTCGTCGATATTGTCGCTGCGACGAAAGTCATCGTAGCGCATCGCAGTGTTCTCCTTGCAAGACGGCCCTGCCGGCAGCGCGTGAAGCCAGCGCCTCGGCCAGCCCAACACCGCACGAACGCTCAAGGTTCCGAGACTTCCGTTTCATACCGTGCGGCGGTCGCATTGCCTAGACGTCGGAAGCGTGCCGCGTTCAGCATTTCTTCAGCATTGCGTGCTCCGCGCAAATCGCGCGCGTGCGGCTAAGCTGCCGTACATGCACGATAAAATCGTGCTTCGATAACTCCGTGTTTACCTCGCGCAGGCATCATCCTGACAACCGGTTTGTTGGTCCCGCGTCGCCGGCCGCGTCGCCTGAGTCAGGTTCTTGAGTCATGGGTGTGTCGCGTCGCGGGGCGTCTGCAAGGGCGCCCCGCACTCAATTCGAGTCTTGTCCCGACTGGCGGATCGTCATCGGCGATTGCGTCGCCGAAATGTCGAAGCTCGCGCCGGCCTCGGTCGATCTGGTGTTTGCCGATCCGCCCTACAATCTGCAACTCAAGGGCGACCTGCGCCGCCCCGACGATTCCCAGGTCGACGCCGTCGATGACGACTGGGACAAGTTTTCCTCGTTCGCCGCTTACGACGATTTCACCCGCGCCTGGCTGTTGGCCTGCCGCCGCGTCATGAAGCCGTCGGCGACGCTGTGGGTGATCGGCTCCTATCACAACATCTTCCGCGTCGGCGCCATCATGCAGGACCTCGGGTTCTGGGTGCTCAACGATATCGTCTGGCGCAAGTCGAACCCGATGCCAAATTTTCGCGGCCGCCGCTTCACCAACGCGCACGAGACGATGATCTGGGCGGCGCGCAGCGAGAAGGCCAAGGGCTACACCTTCAACTACGAGGCGCTGAAGGCGGCCAACGACGACGTGCAGGCGCGTTCCGACTGGCTGATCCCGCTGTGCACCGGCGAGGAGCGGCTGAAGGGCGCCGACGGCAAGAAGATTCACCCGACGCAGAAGCCGGAAGGGCTGTTGGCGCGCGTGCTGCTGTCGTCGTCGAAGCCGGGCGATCTGGTGCTCGATCCGTTCAACGGCACCGGCACCACCGGCGCGGTCGCGCGCCGCCTGCGCCGCCGCTATATCGGCTTCGAGCGCGACCGCGACTATGCCGCCGCGGCCGAGAGCCGCATCGCCGCCGTCGAGCCGCTGCCCCAGGAAACGCTGGCGCCGTTCATGACCGCGCGCGCCGCGCCGCGCGTGGCGTTCAACGAGCTGATCGAGCGCGGGCTGATCGCGCCCGGCACCCGGCTGGTCGATGCCAAGGGGAAAGTCGGGGCGCTGGTGCGCGCCGACGGCGCCATCATGCTCGGCGACAAGGTCGGCTCGATCCACCGCATCGGCGCGCTGGTGCAGGGCGCCGCCGCCTGCAACGGCTGGACGTTCTGGCACGTCGAGACCGGCGGCGGGTTGAAGCCGATCGATGCCCTGCGCGCCGAGATCCGCGGCGCCATGGCCAGCTGAATTGGCGGGCTGAATTGGCGGACTGAACCGCAGGCCGCACGGCCGCGCGTTACACGATCTTCAACAGTCCCGCGGCGCCGCCTTCGGTGGCGAGCGCCAGCGTTTCGCCGCTGGCGCTCCAGCCGAGCGCGGCCACGGCGTCGCCGTCGCGCTCGCGCGCCACAATCTCCGCGCCGTCCGGCAGCCGCACCAGCAGCACGGTGCCGTCCTCATAACCGGTGGCGAGGATGTCCTGCGTCGGATGCGCGGCGACGCAGGAGACGCGCGCATCGAGCGGCGCCAGCATCATCGGCTCCTTGCCCATCGGGCCGTCCTTGCTGCCGAACGGCCACAGGATCAGGCAGTCGGCGCCGGAGGTGGCGAGCAGCTTGCCGCCGCCGCACCACGCCATGCTTTTCACCCGCGCCGGATAGCCGGTCATGCGCATGTGACGGCCGTCGGCGAGCCGCCAGCCGTGCAGCGCCGGCTCGTGCATGGCGGTGACGACGAAGCGGCCGTCGGGGCTGAAGGCGATGCCGAGATGCGAGCCGGCCCAGTCGAGGCGTTCCGGCTTGGCGGTCATGTTGGGAAACCACAGCGTGGCGCCGCCGTAATGGGCGACCGCGAGCCGCACGCCTTTCGGCGCGAATGCGAGGCCGCCGACGGTGGAGGGCGCCTCCCACGATTTCTCCGCGTCGTCGTGGCCGCGCACGAACGCCGTCTTGCCGGCCGACCAGGCCAGCGTGCCGTCCTTGTGCAAGGCGACGCAATCGATCCAGCGGCGTTTTGCATCGGTTGCGAGCGTCGCGACGGCGGCGTCGGCATCGAGCGCCACCACGCGGCCGTCGTCGCAGCCGAGCACGACCCGCGTGCCGTCGGACACCGTGCACAGGATCGCGCCGTCCGTCACCGCCACCGGCCGCGGCGTGCCGTCCGGCGCGGCCAGCGTGCAGGCCGCCTCGCTGCCGGCGACCACCGCCTGCTCGCCGAGAAAATGGACGGCGGTCGCCGGCGCTTCGAGCGCGATCGGCGCGACCTGATCGGCGACCGAGGCGATGCGCTCGGGCCGCTCCGCTCCAAGGCCGCTCATGACGCCGCGATGCAGGCGGCAAACCCGTCGCGGATCGCCTGCTCGGGCAGGTCGCGGCCGATGAACACCAGCCGGCTCAAGCGCTGCTCGTCGTCGCGCCACGGCCGCTGGTGGTCGCCTTCCAGCATCATGTGGACGCCCTGGAAAACATATCGGTCGTCGTCGTCCTTGAAGGCGAGGATGCCCTTGGAGCGCAGGATTTTCTGCCCCTCCTTGGCGACCAGCCCCTGCAGCCACGGCATGAACCTGACCGGATCGAGCGGCGCCTCGCTCGTGAGCGCCAGCGACTGCATGTCCTCGTCGTGATAGTGCTTCATGCCGCCATGACCGTGCGCGGAATGGCCATGATGGTGGTGGTCATGATCGTGATGGTCGTGGCCATGATGATCGTGGTCGTGATGGTCGTGGTCGTCGCCGGCGTTGAGGAAGTCCGGCTCCAGATCGACGATGCGGTCGAGATCGAAGGCGTTGCGTTCGAGTACGTCGGCGAGCGCGACGCGGCAGCGCTCGGTGCGGTGCAGCCGCGCATACGGGTTGATGGCGCGGATGCGGCCCTCGACCTCGGCGAGGTCGTCGGCGCCGACGAGGTCGGTCTTGTTGAGCACGATGACGTCCGCGAAGGCGATCTGGTTCTTGGCTTCCGGGGCGTCCTTGAGCCGCTCGCTGAGCCATTTGGCGTCGGCCACCGTCACCACCGCGTCGAGCCGGGCGTGCTTCTGCACGTCCTCGTCGACGAAGAAGGTCTGGGCGACAGGGGCGGGATCGGCCAGCCCGGTGGTCTCGACGATGATGGCGTCGAACCGGCCCTTGCGCTTCATCAGCCCGCCGAGAATGCGGATCAGGTCGCCGCGCACGGTGCAGCAGATGCAGCCGTTGTTCATCTCGAACACTTCCTCGTCGGCGCCGACCACGAGGTCGTTGTCGATGCCGATCTCGCCGAACTCGTTGACCACCACGGCGTAGCGCTTGCCGTGGTTCTCGGAGAGGATGCGGTTGAGTAGCGTGGTCTTGCCGGCGCCGAGGTAGCCGGTGAGGACGGTGACGGGAATTTTCTCGGCGGACACGGCATCGGACATCGGCAACTCCTCAGAACGGCGCGGCGCGGCGCGCGAACCTGTCGCGACGCCCAAAGCCTGCGGCCGCATATCGTGATCCTGCATGGCGGGCAGGGCGCGCCGCAGCCTAGTCGGAGAGCGCGTCCGTCAGCGCCTTTATATTGTGCCTGACCATGGCAATGTAAGTGGGCGCCGGGCCATTTTCGGCGGTCAGGCTGTCGGCGTAGAGCGTGCCGCCGATCTTCGCGCCGGTCTCGGCGGCGATGCGGCGCGCCAGGCGCGGATCGGTCATGTTTTCGAGGAATACCGCGGGAAGCCGCTGCCGCCTGATCTGGCGGATCAGCGCGGCGACCGCGCGGGCGCTCGGCTCGGCATCGGTCGAGACGCCCTGCGGGGCGATGAAGCCGATGCCGTAGCGGTCGGTGAAATAGCCGAAGGCGGCGTGGCTGGAGATCACCTTGCGACGCGCGGGAGGAATCGCGGCGACCGCCTTGCGCACCTCCGCCTCGAGCGCGTCGAGCTGCGCCAGATAGGCGCCCGCACGGGCGCGATAGGTCTCGGTGCCGGCGGCATCGATGGCGATCAGCGCGTCGCGGATATTGGCCACATAGATTTTGGCATTGGCGACCGACTGCCAGGCGTGGGGATCGACCGCGTCGTGGCCGTGGTCGTGATCGTGGCCATGGTCGTGGTCGTCGTCCGCGGCCTTGCGCGGCGCCACGCCCTTGGCCGCCTCGATCACGGTGGCCTGGCCGCCCGCCGCCTTCACCAGCCGCGGCAGCCAGCCCTCGAAGCCGAGCCCGTTGACGATGACGAGTTTGGCCGCCGCCACGGTACGGGCATCGGCCGGCGTCGGCGTATAGACGTGGCTGTCGCCGCCGGGGCCGACCAGCGCGGTGACCGCGACGCGGTCGCCGCCGACGTTACGGGCGAAATCGGCAAGGATCGAGAAGCTCGCCACCACCGGGATCGGCTCGGCGCGCGCCGCGACCGTCATCGTCGCCGCGAGACATGCTGCCAGCACCAGGCGCAACCCCATTCGTTTCTCCTTGTCAGGCTTCGAGGTGGCGGCCCGGCCGCAACCGCCGCACCAGTCCGCCGACCGGGCCTAACAGAACGGACGCCGCGTAGATCGCCCCGGCGATCAGGATCACCGCCGGCCCGGACGGGATGTCGGCATGGAACGACAGCACCAGTCCGCCATAGCCCGCCACCATCGCAACCCCGGTCGCGATGGCGATGACGCGCGTCAGGTCGCGCGACCAGAACTGGGCGATGCCGGCCGGCAGCACCAGAAGCCCGACCGCGAGCAGGGTGCCGAGCGCATGGAAGCCGCTCACGAGGTTGATGACGACCAGCGCGAGGAAGGCGAGGTGGGCCGGCCCGCCGGCGCGGCTCACCGTGCGCAGGAACACCGGATCGACGCACTCGACCACCAGCGGGCGGTAGATCGCCGCGAGCACCACGAGGGTGATCGTGGTGTTGAGCGCGATCACCATCAGGGTCGCGTCGTCGAGCGCCAGGATGTTGCCGAACAGCACATGCAGCAGGTCGATATTGGTGCCGCGCACCGAGACGATGGCGACGCCGAGCGCCAGCGAGATCAGGTAGAAGGCGGCGAGCGAGGCGTCTTCCTTGGTGGCGGTGCCGCGCGCCACCAGCCCGGCGGCGAGCGCCACGGCGAAGCCGGCGATCAGCCCGCCGAAGGTCATCGCAAACAGGCTGAGGCCGGAGACCAGAAAGCCGATCGCGGCGCCCGGCAGGATCGCGTGCGCCATCGCGTCGCCGACGAGGCTCATCCGCCGCAGCATCAGGAAGACGCCGATCGGCGCGCCGCCCAGCGCCAGCGCCATGATGCCGGCCAGCGCCCGCCGCATGAAGGCGAACTCGACGAACGGCGCGATCAGGATGTCGAACGGCATCGCTGGCGCCTACGCCGCGTCGGCGTGCGGCGGCTCGGCGACGCAGGCGGCGGCCGTGTCGTCGAACGCCTCGCACATGTTGCGGGCGCGGGCGAGGTGGTCGGCGGTCATCACCTCGCGCGTCGGGCCCCATGCCACGAGGCCGCGCGCCAGTAGCAGCGTCTCGGGAAAATACGTCCGCACCAGATCGAAATCGTGCAGCGCCGCGAGCACGGTGCGGCCTTCGGCGTGCCAGCGCCGCATCAGGTCGAGAAGGTCGGCGGAGGTTTTGGCATCGACGGCGTTGAGCGGTTCGTCGAGCACGATCAGGCTTGCGTCCTGCAGCAGCAGCCGCGCGAACAGCAGCCGCTGGGTCTGGCCGCCCGACAGCGTGCCGATGGCGCGGTTCTCGAAGCCGCTGAGGCCGACCGCCGCCAATGCCCGCCCCACCTCGGCCCGGCCGCGTGCGCCGATGCCGCCGAACGCTCCGGCGCGGCGCCACAGGCCGGTGGCGGCGAAGTCGAACACCGAGATGGGAAAGGTGCGGTCGATGTCGGCCGATTGCGGCAGATAGGCGATATCGCGCGTGTCGAGCGCGCGGCGGATCGTGCCGGCGAGCGGCTTGAGCAGCCCGACGATGCCGCGGCACAGCGTCGATTTTCCGGCGCCGTTGGGGCCGACCAGCGCGATCAGCGCCCACGGCGCGATGGCGGCGTCGAGGTGATGCACCGCCGGGTGGCGGTCGTAGCCGAGTGTGACGTCATCGAATTGCAC
>JBDHSY010000109.1:0-8283 GCA_039808405.1 Xanthobacteraceae bacterium | reverse complement strand
CCGTGCACCATCAGCTGCGAGCCGGTGCGGCCGCGCTCGCGGTCGAAGGCGTTGGGGTAGCCCATGTTGAACGACAGGTAATAGGCCGACTGCGGATTCATCTGCGCCGGCGTGATCGAGTAGAAGCCTTCGGGCGCCTGCCGGTCGCCTTCCCTGATCTTCGGGCCGAGATCGCCCGACCAGCGGCAGATCGGATAGGTCTTGAGCAGCGCGAAGCGGCCGGAGCGGTCCTGCTTCCACACTTCCAGCTCGGCTTCCTGCTTGAACAGGCGGACAAGGATCGGCGACTGCGTATCCATGTCCTTCTTCTGGATGTCGGCGACCAGCTTTTCGGGCAGCGGCTTCATCGCCTTGGCGTTGATCGGCGTGCCGTCGTTCTTGCAGCCCGCCAGCACGAGGCCAGCCGCAAGGATGACGGACGCCGCGAGAACGCGGCCGGTCGACGAGAAGGTCAAGACATGGCTCCGCAGCGGAATAGGCAATCCGATCCCCAATCTTCTTGCCACTTATCCCCAAAGCTGTTGAAGAATTATTAGCTTCAACCCCGGCCGCCCGCAACAGCAGCGCCGCCGACCGCACCGGGACAGCGACGGTGCGGCGCAATCACGGATAATTCAAGGCAAAGCCCGGTTCCGCGGTTTTGCCTTGGAATCGCTGGCTCACCACCGCAATGCACGGCGGCCGCAAACGCTCAACCGAGGCGGCGGCCAATCTCGAGGAACTTTTGCCGCCGCCGGCTGCGCACGGTTGCGGCGTCGAGGCCGCGGAACTCGGCGAGAGCGGCGGCGATCGCCTCGCCGGCGGTTGCGATCATCGCTTCGGGATCGCGGTGGGCGCCGCCGGGCGGCTCCCTGAGCACCTCGTCGATCACGCCGAAATGTTTCAGGTCCTGCGCCGTGATCTTCATGTTGGTGGCGGCTTCCTGCGCCTTGGCGGCGTCGCGCCACAGGATCGACGCGGCGCCTTCCGGCGAGATCACGCTGTAGACGGCGTGCTCCAGCATCAGGACGCGGTTGGCGGTGGCGATGGCGATGGCGCCGCCCGAGCCGCCCTCGCCGACGATCACCGCGACGTTGGGCACGCCGAGCGCGAGGCAGGCATCGGTCGAGCGCGCGATCGCCTCGGCCTGGCCGCGCTCCTCGGCGCCGATGCCGGGATAGGCGCCGGCGGTATCGACCAGCGACAGCACCGGGATGCCGAAGCGGTCGGCCAGCTCCATCAGCCGCACCGCCTTGCGGTAGCCTTCCGGCCGCGCCATGCCGAAATTGTGCTTGAGGCGGGTCTCGGTGGTCGAGCCCTTCTCCTGGCCGATGACGCAGATGCTTTCGCCGCGGAAGCGGCCGAAACCGCCGATCAGGGCTTCGTCCTCGCCGAACTTGCGGTCGCCAGCGAACGGCGTGAACTCGGTGATCAGGCCGTTGATGTAGTCGATGCAGTGCGGCCGCTGCGGGTGGCGCGCCACCTGCGTCTTCTGCCACGGCGTCAGCTCGGCATAGAGCTCGCGCAGCGCCTGCGCCGCCTTGTCCTGCAGCCGCGCCACCTCCTCGCCGATGTTGCTGCCGTCGCCGGCCAGCGCCCGCAACTCGTCGATCTTGGCGTCAAGCTCGGCAACCGGCTTTTCAAAATCGAGGTAGCTGCGCATCGGGTCGGGCATCGATCGGCCATCGAGGGAGGAAAGCGGGCGCGGCAGCCGCCAGCCGGGCCGCACGGAGCGTTGTTTCGGGGCAACGGTGGCGCAAGTCAAGCGGCAGCCCGAGGCGGCGCACCGGCCATGCGGCCGCTTCAGCCGTCCTGCGCCAGCGGATGCAGGTCGCGCACCAGGCTTTTCAGGCGCTCCTCGACGACGTGGGTATAGATCTGGGTGGTCGAGATGTCGGCGTGCCCGAGCAGGGTCTGGACGATGCGCAGGTCGGCGCCGTTGTGCAGCAGGTGGCTGGCAAAGGCGTGGCGCAGCACATGCGGGCTGACCAGCCGCGGCGGCAATCCGCAGGCGAAGGCCAGTTCCTTGAGGTCGCGGGCGAAATGCTGCCGGGTCAGGTGGCCGCTCTCGCCCGAGGACGGAAACAGCCATTTCGACGGCGCCGGCCGCTTGCCGCCGCGTTCGCGGGCACTGGCGTCGAGGGCGGCGAGATAGCCGGCCATCGCCGCGCGCGCGGCCGCGTTGAGCGGCACCAGCCGCTCCTTGTCGCCCTTGCCGCGCACCACGATCATGCGGGCGTCGCGTTGCGCTGCCGCGCGCGGCAGCGCCACCAGTTCCGAGACGCGCAGGCCGGTGGCATAGAGCACCTCCAGCAGGCAGTAGAGCCGGTGCGCCCGCACCTGCGCGGCCGGCGTGCCCTGCCCGGTGCGGTCCCTGGCCCCGGCCAGCAATCGCTCGACATCGGCGACCGACAGCACCTTGGGCAGGCTGCGGCCCCGCTTCGGCCCGGCCAGGATCGCCGCCGGATCGTCGGCGCGCAGCCGCTCGCCGAGCAGGAAGCGATACAGGTGGCGGATGGTGGAGAGCTTGCGCGCCACGCTCGTGGCCTTGAAGCCGCGCCCCTCGAGATCGGCGAGATAGGCGCGCAACCCTTCGGTGTCGGCGCCGGCCAGCGTGGTGCCGCGCCGGGCGAGGAACGCGGCCAGGTCGTCGAGGTCGCCGCGATAGGCATTTTGGGTTGTGGCGGGGGCGCCCTGCTCGGCCGTCAGCATATCGAGGAACAGCCCGATCAGCCGGGCATCGGATGCCATCGCCCGCCGGCCCATCGCGCTAGTCCTTGACGAACTTGTCGGGCGTGATCGTCACCGTCATCTGGCGCGGCTGCGGCTCGACGAGGTTGGCGAGCGCGAACACGGCGAGGTAGCCGAGCCCGGCCAGCACCGCCACAACCGTCAGAAATCGCAACAGGCTCGGCATGACGCGCGACCGCCCCGCATTGGAACTATTAAGTAACCACCATGTCCGGCCGGCCCCTGCAAGAGAGACTGGCGGCGGCCTCCGGCAGGGTAGTATAGGGTGCCTGAGAAACCGTTGACACCAGCCACGACCCGAAGCCGATGCCCGATGCCGCGCCTGCCGCCTGCTCCGCCGTGCCCGAAGCCGAGATCGTGGCGGCGCTGGGAGCGCGCGCGCTGGTGCTGGTCGGCATGATGGGCGCCGGCAAGACCACCATCGGGCGCAGGCTCGCGGCGCGGCTCAAGCTGCCGTTCGTCGATGCCGATGCCGAAATCGAGGCGGCGCATGCCGGCACCACCATCCCGGAGATTTTCGCGACCTACGGCGAGCCGTATTTCCGCGACGGCGAGGCCCGCGCGCTCGCCCGCCTGCTCGGCGAGGGGCCGCGGGTGATCGCCACCGGCGGCGGCGCCTATATGCGCGAGGACACCCGCCACCGCATCCGCGATCATGCCGTCTCGCTGTGGCTGCGGGTCGACCGGGACGTCATCCTGCGCCGCGTCAAGCGCCGCGCCGACCGGCCGCTGTTGCAGACCGACGATCCCGCCGCGACCATCGACCGCCTGATCACGGAGCGGCATCCGTTCTACCGGGAGGCCGATATCATGGTGCCGTCGCGCGACGTGCCGCACGAGAAGATCGTCGACGAATGTATCGCCGCGCTGCAAAGCTGGCTCGGCCGCGAGCGCGCCGTGAGCGCCATGGACGCCCGGCAATGACCGCACCTGTCAATCCGTCCGCACCGATCACCGTCAACGTCGCGCTCGGCGAGCGGGCTTACGACATCGCGATCGGACGCGGCCTGATCGCAACGCTCGGCGAGCGCATCGCGGCACTGCGGCCGGCCGTGCGCACGGCCATCGTCACCGACCGGACCGTCGCCCGTCACTGGCTGCCGCAGGCCGAGGCCGCGCTCGCCGCCGCCGGCATCGCGGCCACGCCGGTCGTGGTCGGCGACGGCGAGGCGTCGAAAAGCTACGGCGTGCTGCAACAGGTGTGCGAGGCGCTGATCGAGGCGAAGATCGAACGCAACGATCTGGTCGTGGCGCTCGGCGGCGGGGTGGTCGGCGATCTCGCCGGTTTTGCCGCGGCCATCGTGCGGCGCGGCATCGACGTCGTGCAGGTGCCGACCTCGCTGCTGGCGCAGGTCGATTCCTCGGTCGGCGGCAAGACCGGCATCAACTCGCCGCACGGCAAGAACCTGGTCGGCGCTTTCCACCAGCCCGCGCTGGTGGTCGCCGACACCGCGGTGCTCGATACGTTGTCGCCGCGCCAGTTCCGTGCCGGCTATGCCGAAGTGGCGAAATACGGCGTGCTCGGCGACGAGGCGTTCTTCGCCTGGCTCGAGGCCAACCACGCCGATATTTTTGCCGGCGGACCGGCGCGCGAGCATGCGGTGGCCACGAGCTGCCGCGCCAAGGCGGCGATCGTCGCCCGCGACGAGCGCGAGAGCGGCGAGCGGGCGCTGCTCAACCTCGGCCACACCTTCGGCCACGCGCTGGAGGCGGCGACCGGCTTCTCCGACCGGCTGTTCCACGGCGAGGGCGTTGCCGTCGGCATGGTGCTGGCGGCGGAATTGTCGGCTGAACTCGGCATGATCGCCCCTGACGATGCCGCCCGTGTCGCGCGCCACCTCGCCGCGGTCGGGCTGCCGACGCGGCTACAGGACATCGCCGGCTTCCGGCAGGAGGGCCTTGCCGATGCCGACGCGCTGATGGCGCTGATGGCGCAGGACAAGAAGGTCAAGCGCGGCCGCCTCACCTTCATCCTGCTCGCGGCCATCGGACGCGCGGTGATCTCGGCCGACGTCGAGCCCGCCGTGGTGCGCGACTTCCTCGCCGGCAAGCTCGCCGGCACCCCCCGCTGAGCGCGGCGGCGATGATCTGGCTCGCGCTTGCGATCGTGATCGTCTGCCTGCTGCTGTCGGCGTTCTTCTCAGGCAGCGAGACGGCGCTGACCGGCACCTCGCGCGCCAGCATGGTGCGGCTCGCCAAGCAGGGCAATCGCCGCGCGGCGACCGTGGTCGACCTGATCGCGATGCGCGAGCGTACCATCGGCGCGCTGCTGATCGGCAACAACATCGCCAACATCGGCGCCTCGGCGCTCGCCACCGGCATTTTCGCCGCGTGGTTCGGCGCGGTCGGCGTGCTCTATGCCACCGTGGTGATGACCGTGGTGGTGGTGGTGTTCGCCGAAGTGCTGCCGAAGACGCTGGCCATCAGCGTGCCGGATCGCGCCGCGCTGCTGGTGGCGCGACCGATGAAGGTGGTCGTGGTGGTGCTGGCGCCGCTGGCGGCGCTGGTCGGGCTGATCGTGCGGGGTTTAAGCCGGCTGTTCGGGCTGCGCATCGGCGCGCATCAGCCGCTGCTGTCGCCGATGGAACGGCTGCGCGGCGCGGTCGACCTGATCCACGACGAGGGCGGCGTCGAGAAGGCCGACCGCGACATGCTCGGCGGCCTGCTCGACCTGCGCGAGCTGCAGGTCTCCGACGTCATGGTCCACCGCACCGAGATGGTCACGGTCAACGCCGACCTGCCGCCGGAGGAGGCCGTCCGCGAGGTGCTGGCCAGCGAATACACCCGCGTGCCGCTATGGCGCGACAAGCCGGAAAACATCGTCGGCGTGCTGCACGCAAAAGACCTTTTGCGCGCGATCCGCACCGCCGAGGGCGACATGAGCGGCATCGACGTCGGCGCCATCGCGCTGCCGCCGTGGTTCGTGCCGGAGATGCGGCCGGTGTCGGAGCAACTCAAGGCGTTCCGCCGCCGCAAGACGCATTTCGCGCTGGTCGTCGACGAGTACGGCGAGGTCGAAGGCATCGTCACGCTGGAAGACATTCTGGAAGAAATCGTCGGCGACATCGCCGACGAGCACGACATCGTGGTGCCCGGGGTGCGGCCGCAGCCGGACGGCTCGGTGGTGGTGGACGGCGCGGTGCCGATCCGCGATCTCAACCGCGCCATGGACTGGCACCTGCCCGACGAGGAGGCGACCACCATCGCCGGCCTCGTCATCCACGAGGCGCGCTCGATCCCCGAGCGCGGCCAGAGTTTTACGTTCTACGGCTTCCGCTTCCACGTGCTGCGCCCCGAGCGCAACCGCATCACCATGCTGCGCATCACCCCGGTCGCCGACGAAAGCAACTTTGCCGGCAGCAAGCCGCGGACGGGACTGGCCTCCTGAACCCGCCGGCTTGGCGGGCCCGCGCCATCCGTGCCATAACCGCCCGGTTCCACGATCCAAAGAGCGATCCCTGATGACCATCCGCCTGCACCGCGGCGACCTGCCCGACCTCGCGCGCTACACCACGTCGGTGGCGATCGACACCGAGACGCTCGGGCTCAATCCGCACCGCGACCGGCTGTGCGTGGTGCAGCTGTCGAACGGCGACGGCACCGCCGACGTCGTGCAGATCGCCCCCGGCCAGCGCGCGGCGCCCAACCTGACGCGGCTCCTCGGCGATCCCGCCGTCACGAAGATTTTTCATTTTGCCCGCTTCGACCTCGCCGTGCTGTTTCACACCTTCGGGGTGATGCCGCAGCCGGTCTATTGCACCAAGATCGCCTCGAAGCTGACCCGCACCTACACCGACCGTCACGGCCTCAAGGACCTCGCGCGCGAACTGATCGGCGTCGATCTGTCCAAGCAGCAGCAGTCGAGCGACTGGGGCGCCGATACCTTGAGCGAGGCGCAACTCGCCTACGCCGCCTCCGACGTGCTCTATCTGCATCGCCTGCGCGAGCGGCTCGACGCCATGCTGGCCCGGGAGGACCGCGTCGATATCGCGGCGGCCTGCTTCGCGTTCCTGCCGACCCGCGCCCGGCTCGACCTTGCGGGCTGGCCGGAAGACGATATCTTCGCCCATTCATGACCAATTCCGCCGCGATTGCCCGCCATGGTCGCGGCAATGCGGCCGCGACGGGCGCGCCGCGGGGAAGGACAGCCGGTGTCGCTCGCCCACGATGTCGCCTATGACGCGCAGTTGCAGCGGCGTTTTGCCCGCGCCGCGCGCCATAGCGCCCGCGTGCGGCTGCTGCGCTGGATCATTCCCGTCGCGGTGATCGTGGCGATGCTGGCAATCGTGGCCGTCTCGGTGTTCAATCCGTTCCGGGTGCTGTCCAAGCTGCCGCTCCAGATCGACAACCTCGTCGTCTCCGGCACCAAGATCACCATGGAATCGCCGCATCTGGCCGGGTTCACGCCGGACAACCGCCCCTATGAAGTCTGGGCCAAAACGGCGACGCAGGACCTGACAAAACCCGACAAGGTCGACCTGAACGGCATTCGCGCCAAGGTCGAGATGGAGGATCGCTCACTGCTGACCATGGACGCCCGCGACGGCAAGTTCGACACCAAGGCCCAGCTCCTCGATCTGCACCGCGACATCGTGCTGCAGTCCTCGACCGGCTACGAGGCGCGGCTGTCCAGTGCGAAGGTCGACATCGCCGCCGGCGACGTCGCCTCCGACGAGCCGGTCTGGGTCAAGCTGCTCAACGGCACGCTCGACGCCAACCGGCTGCGCATCGTCGAGCGCGGCGAGGTGATCCGCTTCGAGGGCGGGGTATCGATGACGCTGATGATGGACGGCTCGCCGGTGCCGGGGACGGCCGCCGCGCCCGCCGGCGCAACCGGACCGACGCAATGACCTTCACGCCCTGCACACCGCCGGCCCGGCCGGGCCGTCGCTGGCCCATGACATGGCGCTGGGCGCTATTGATCGCCGCATGCGCGCTCCTCGCTGCCGGCGACGCCACGGCGCAAGGCGCCGCGAAGGACAGCGCCAAGGGCAGCTCCGTGACCGGCGTGCCCAACGCCATGCAGGGCTTTTCGCAGAACCGCGACAAGCCGATCCAGATCGAGGCGCAAAGCCTGGAGGTGCGCGACAAGGACAAGATCGCCACCTTTTCCGGCGACGTGAAGGTGGTGCAGGGCGACACCACGCTGCGCAGCAAGTCGCTGCTGGTGTTCTACGAGCAGGACAAGTCCGGCGCGGGCCCCGACGGCAAGAGTGGCAAGTCCGGCAAGGGCGGCAAAGGCAGCCAGATGCAGGCCGCCTCTCCCGGCCCCGGCGGCAGCTCGTCGATCCGGCGGCTCGAGGCCAAGGGCAGCGTCGTGGTGACGCAGAAGGAGCAGACCGTGACCGGCGAGACCGCGGTGTTCGACACCCGCACCAACGTCATCACCATGCTCGGCGGCGTGGTGCTGACGCAGGGGCAGAACGTGCTGCGCGGCGACCGCCTGGTGGTCGATATGACGACCGGCGTGTCGCGCGTCGAGGGCGGCCGCGTGCAGGGCCTGTTCCAGTCGTCGGGCGGCGGCAACGGCGCCCCCGGCGCGCCGCTGCCGCT
>JBDHSY010000108.1:0-8317 GCA_039808405.1 Xanthobacteraceae bacterium | reverse complement strand
TCGCGCAGCACGACCCGCCCCGACAACCCGGCTGATCCTTGCCAAGCTGCGTCAGCGCACAGATCGCCTTCGTGGTTAACTTTGTCTTTCCACGAATCATATTACGTTTGCCGCCAAACGCATCAGCTTTGGGGTTGGGCTAGACCATGAATGGTTTGTTGCGCGCGGGCGCCGTCGCCGCGCTGGTTACTGTGATCGCAACGCCGGCGAGCGCCGCGGACGTTCCCTTCCCGGCCAGGAAGGCGCCCGCGTTCCTCGACTGGAGCGGCTTCTACCTCGGCGGCCATCTCGGCGGCGGGCTCGGCCTGTCGCAGGTTGCAAATCCCTACGGCCGTCGATCTACGGCGATACCGTCCGCATGCCCAAGACGTTTGCCGGCGTGCAGGCGGGCTACAACTGGCAGGCTCCCGGCTCGCCGTGGCTGTTCGGCATCGAGGCGGACGTGTCGGGCGTCGACGGCGACGGCACCAACACCTGCCTCGCCTATTCCGGCCAGTTCGTGTCGGCGAACTGCCGGATCGTCGAGCGCGCCATCGGCAGCATCACCGGCCGGATCGGCCGGACGTTCGGGCCTGACGGCCGCTCGCTGGCCTATATCAAGGGCGGCGCGGCGTTCCTTCTCAGCGACGTATCGATCACCACCAATGCTTCCAACTATATCGCGCAACGGCCGGGGCGTGCCGACGGCGTCAGCTGGGGCTGGACCGTCGGTGCCGGTCTGGAGCATGCCGTCGCGCGCGGCTGGTCGGTCAAGGCGGAATACAATTATGCGCAGTTCGCGCAGCGCGGGATCATGGCGCCCGGCGGCGGCTTTCTCGCCGTGCCGTTCGATCGCACGACCCTCTTCAACACCGCGGGCCTGCCGACGCACGTGAAGCAGGACGCCCATCTGGTCAAGGTCGGGCTCAACTATCACTTCAACCGCAGCGGCGGCGCGGGCGAAATGACCGAGCTCCTGCCCTTCAAGGCGCTGCCCCCGACCGGGAACTGGCGGTTCGAGGTCGGCTCCCGATACTGGTACAGCACCGGCCGCTACCAGAACGATCTCGGGATGTCCACGGCGTCGGGTTTTCAGGATCACCTGGTGTCCCGCCTCACCTACGGCAGCACCACGCATTCCGGCGAGATGTTCTGGCGGATCGACAGCCCGCACCGGCTGTTCCTGAAGGGATTTGCCGGCCTCGGCCGACACGCCTCGGGCCACATGAACGACGAGGACTGGTTTCCGAGCGATCCGGGCTACGCCATGGCCTATTCGAACACCTCGCACGGCAACGTCACCGGCACCATCGGCTATGCCACGGCCGATCTCGGCGCCGATCTGCTGAGCAGCCGTATCGGCAAGATCGGCGTTTTCGCCGGCTATAACTTCTACCGCGACCGCAAGGACTCGTTCGGCTGCTCGCAGATCGCTCTGCCACATCCGCAGTCGGTTTGCGGCATTCCATACGCCCCCGACCACCTCGCGATCACGCAGAATGAAGACTGGCACTCGCTGCGCGTCGGTGTGAACGCCTCATTGGCGATCCTGCCCGGACTGAAGATGGAGGTCGATGCGGCCTATCTTCCCTACGTCTACGTCTCGGCGCTGGACGTCCATCATAACCGAACGGACGAGCCCTCTCCCGACTCCCCGGCCTGGGAAACGGGACGCGGCCTTCAGCTCGAAGCCATCCTGACCTACGATATCAGCCCGCAGTTCAGCGTCGGCATCGGCGGCCGCTACTGGGCGATGTGGGCCACCGAGGTGGGAACGGCGAGCTTCGGCAGCGCGGTCGTGACGCAGACGCTGCCGATCCGCTCGGAGCGCTACGGCACCTTCCTGCAGGCATCGTACAAGTTCGACGCCCGCTAGCGCTTCGCTTCTGATGAACTGAGAAGCGAAACGCCTGGGTTTCGCTTCGACGCCTAGCGGCGGACGGAGCGCGGCGCGCCCGCGCTCCGTCGTCGGTTCTGACGGCAGGCTGGCCCGCCCAATCGTTGCGCCGGGCATGGCGACCGTCCCGTGGCCGATGCGACGGCAGCCCCGACCGCAGAAGCGAAGCAACCGCGATGCGCCGGCCCCGGCCAGATCGCAACCACGCGGGCAGCCGCCTTCCGACTGAAAATTACCGGCTGAATTCCTGAAAGCGCGACAGGATCTCGTCGTCGCATTCGCACGCCCAGGAACGAATTCCTTCCCGGTCCTTCACGCTCATCTGCCCGCGCTTGTACTCGATCAGCCCGGCAGCCTGCAGTTGCTGCGCAACCGTCGTAACGCTGGTTCGGCGCACACCTATCATCTGGCTCAAAAATTCCTGCGTGAGCGGGAATTCGTCGCCGACCAGATACTGGATGCGGAGCAACCACCTGCACATCCGCTGCAGGACCGTATGGAGCGCGTTGCACGCCGCGGTCTGCTGCACCTGCGCCAGAAAGAACTGCTCATAGCCGAGAGTGAACTTGCGGAGATCGGGCATGTCGAGAACGATGCGCGTGAAATCCGACGAGGGAATGGAAAACGCCTCCCCGGGCATCTGAACGGTGGTCCGATTGAGGGCCAGCCGCTCGTCGAGGGCGTGGCTCGCCCCGAAAACACCGTCCCGTCCGACCATTCCGGTTTCGATCGCACCCCCGCCTGGCAAATCCACGACGAACGACAAGAGGCCGCTGAGCGGAAAATAGACGTGGCCGATCGGCTCGAAGGCATTGGCCAGCGCCCGCCCCTCCTCCAGGTGCTGATGCATGAGACTGGATTGAAGCCGCTCCTGATCGGACGGCTTCAGCTTCGACAGGATTACATTTCGCAGCATGAGCCCCGCCTTCAGCCTAGGGGCGACAGCGCTACCCTCGGCATCCGGCGCCCTTTCGTTGGCCGATAATCTTGAGCCAACGGAGCATCGGCCCATTCGTTCCGAACGAATAGATGCCCTTAAGTCGCTTACCGGTCAGACGCGCCGTGTCGGGCCCCCCAATGTGATTTGCCGGGCACTTTTTGCGCTTGGCTCAAAGGGGATAAAATGACCGAACGTCCGGGGACCAAGCAGGCCATGTCATTAACGGGCCGGCTCATCGCATTCATCAAAAACATCGTATCGAGATCGCCAAGCGTGTCTGAAAAAGACGGGGAGACCCTCGTAGCGGAGAACGATTCCGAACTGGAAAAGTGGGCCAACTCGACCGAACTGAAGCCGCCGGAATGAGCGTGCTTCGCCCCTGCTCACCTCGCCCACGACTTGCGTCATCTCCTGCGAGATGTTGGGGCGCTACAAGCCCGATCCCATGACCTATCAACGAGCGTCGGAATTGCTGGCGATCCCGTCCGACAAGCTTCTTTTCGTCGCTGCCCATAACCTCGACCTGATCGCGGCAAAGAAAGAGGGCTACCGCACCGCTTTCATCTATCGTGCCGCCGAGCACGGAGCGGCCGCTGGCCCGACGGCCGAACCCGATGCGTCGGTGGACATCGTGGCGACGGATCTCCTCGACCTCGCGCAAAAGCTTCGGGTCTGACGAGGTCCATAGGCTCAAGGAGCCCCCAGAACGCTCAAGGTTTCGGGAAACGCTATGCTGCCGGTTGATGTCTTTTGGTCGTTCAGGTCGCCGTATTGCTATTTGTTGGGTCCGAGACTTCTCAGGCTTGCACGCGATTTCGACGTGTCCGTGCATATCCGGCCGATCTATCCGATTGCAATTCGGGTCCCTGGTTATTTTCAGGGCCGCAATCCCATGGCTCGTCGATATCTCGTGCATGATGTCGTTCGTATCGGTGAAATGCTGGGGTTGCCGCTTGTTTGGCCTAGCCCGGATCCCATCGCGATGAACCTCGACACGGGCGAGGTCTACGCGGATCAGCCGTATATCTCGCGATTGACGCGTCTCGCGATTGCGGCCGTGGATGCCGGTCGCGGCCTGGAGTTTGCCCTGTACGTATCAAGCTTGATCTTCGGCGGAACCAAAAACTGGCACGAGGGGGATCATCTGCGAACTGCGGTTTCGCAAGCGGGTCTCGACATCGACAAGCTGGACGACGTCGCCCGAAACGACGTCGATCGGCTGGAAGCTGCCATCAGAAAGAACGAGGCCGACCATCAGGCCGCGGGGCACTGGGGCGTGCCACTCATGACGTTCCAGAACGAACCGTTTTTCGGGCAGGATCGCTATGACGTCCTGATGTGGCGCTTGCGGCAACATGGGCTCAAGGCACGAGCCGGAACGGAAGAATAGACGCCTCACCAGCCGTCTGGGCCAAGTTCGTCGGTCGGAAGCCGTCCGAGCCGAAGTCGGGTTCCGCGCAGCAGCCTCGAACCTTTGACTTTCGCGAGCGTTCTAAAAGCTCCAGCAAGGAGGACGACGATGATCAATGCGTCACAGATCAAGGAACACATGGCGGTCAAGGCATCCGATGGTCAGATCATCGGAAAGGTCGACCACATGGAAGGATCCGATAAAATCAAACTCACGAAAAGCGACTCGCCGGACGGGAAGCACCATTTCATCCCGCTCGACTGGGTCGAGAGCGTCGATAGTCAGGTCCACCTGGGTAAAGCTGCCAAAGATGTGAAGGCGCAGTGGAACTGACGCTCAGCGGAAGGTGCGGTCACTGCCACTTCCGCACCTTTTGCGTGCACGAGGATGCGAACGGTCTTGCGACACATGCCTTGGCTAAGGCGTGTGACGGTGTCTGAACGCGCTTGGAGAACGATCATGCGAAGTAATCTGATTCCTGCCATCGCGTTGGTCATGATCGGATTCACGGTTCCTGCGGCGGCAGCCGACGTCGGCTACGTGCAGGAACCGACGGTCGAGATCTACACCCGGGCTGGACCGCTGCCGCTTCAGGCGGCTGTCGATATCGCCAACGGAATCGGGCTGGTTTCCGTGTCGAACACCAACAAATGGGGCGACGAGTGGCAGATCGAGGGCTATGACGTTGCCGGAAGCTATATGGAAGTCGATGTCGATGCGCGCACCGGCGCGATCGTAAACGTCGATAGATGACATCGGCGCGGGTGCCAAAGTCGGGTCGACGGGGCGGCCGATATCTCAAGCAGTAGCTCTATCGACCGGGGCAGTGGCAGCAGATGCTCACGGCGCTGTCGCTGACATCGATCCGCTAACCTATCGCGCCGCGGCAGGCGGCAACAGCGCGATCGCGGGAGCGATCCCGTAGGCGGCGGGCATCTGGCGTCCTTGCGTTGTCTCGGAAACCCGCGCCGTGGTCTCGTGCACCACCGCCTCGAATGGCTGGTTCGGTGTGGCGAGCGTTTCCAGCAGCGCGCGCACGAATGGACTGTCGAGATCCTCGCCGTCAAGGGCCGCCTGACCCGGCTGCGTCGAATGAAGCACGACGCTATTGGCGGCGACGGCCGGCATTGCCGCGAGCCCGGTATGCAGTCGCGACGGCACCGCTTGCATCCGCGTCGCTGCACGGCGCGAGGCGGCCACCGCGCGCGCCTCGATGAATGGATCGTCGCGGCAGGCGTCCACGATGACCAGCGCGCCGCGCCGTGCGTTGGCGGCCGCGCGCGTGAGATCGGGAAGTGCCAACGCGTCGCTGACGATATCCTTGTCGCTCTCGGGCGCAGCATCGATAGGGATCAAATAGTTGACGCCGCCGATCTCGACACCATGGCCGGCATAGAACACCAGCACGACGTCCGCTTCCGCGGCGCGCGAGGCGATCGCCGCAGGCACCGCGCGCAACGCCGCCGTATCGGGGTTGTCCGCGATCTCGACCGTATCGAAGCCCATCTCGGCCAGCGCGTTGGCCATCACCGCCGCGTCGCGGCGGGCGTTCGGCAGACCGGCCAGCGTGGCATAGTCGCCCGCTCCGATCACGAAGGCGACGCGCTTCAGCCCGTCGGGCGAGCCGTTCTCCGGCGTTACGCCGATTTCGAAGGCGTTGCGGAACGGATCGCGCGCGCTTCGGCGCTGGGGCTGCGCGCTCAATCGCTTCAGGCGGAACGACGCCAGCATGCGCTCGAACAGTTTTGGCGTCGCTTCGGTCGCTGCGAGAATGCGCCGGTAGATTGCGGCCGCCTCGTCGCGGCGGCCCCGTTGCTCCGCAACGCGGGCCAGACCCAAAGCGGCGCTCCAGTTGTCGGCAACAAGACGCGTCGCCTCGCGATAGTGCCGTTCGGCCACGCCGGCATCCTTGAGCTTGTCGAGCGCCAAGTCGCCGGCGCGTACCAGCAATGCCGCGTTGGCGGCTGCGGCGTCGGCTTCCGGCATGTCGGCCGTTTCGGCGGCTGCGGCAAGCAGATCGTCATAGGCCGCTTTCAGGTTGCCGGCGCGCAGTTCGGCATTCGACTTGCGCATCAGCGCAAGGCGCCGGAATGGCGGGCCTAGCGCGGCCGCGGCGGCGAAATCGGTGCGCGCACGTGTCAGCACGCCCAGCCGACGCAACAGCTCGCCGCGCGCCGAAAGGGCAGTTCCAGCCGCGGGATCAAGTTCCAGAGCGCGGTCGAGATCGGAAAGCGCGGCTGCGACGTCGCCGGCGCGCTCATGTTTGAGCGCGCGCTGAACCAGCGGCGTGGCCGAGCCTGGTGCCGCTTTGGTCGCGCGGTCGAGATCGGCTTGCACCTCGGCGTGACGACCGATGGTCTGATTGATGGTGACGCGCAACGCCAGCGCCTCACCCTTGAGCGGGCCGTCCAGATCGCTGGCGGCTTCGACGTCGGCAAGGGCGTGGCGGACCTGCTCCAGCGTCGGAGCATCGTAGGCAACCGTGCCGTCGCTGCGCCCCGCCTGCCCCGCGCCACTCTGGACGACCTGAAGGAAGCGCATCAGGCCGCGATAGAAGGCGGCCTTCTGGCGATCCTCTACGCTCACATCGCTTGCCAGAATGCGCCCGCATGCCGCCTCTGCCGCCGCAAGCGCCGAGGGCGGCAGTATCGCCGCCTTCACTCGCTCGTCGGCACAGGCGGCAATTTCCGAGACCGCATGTGCGGGCATGGCAGCAGCCGAGACAATGGTGAGAAAGGCTGCGATCAGTGAAGCGGCAGAACTTCTCCGGCATTCAGCCACGCCATAATGGGAGGCGAGGAACCGCGGCAAGCCGGCAAGTGGTGGCGAGCAGCAGGCAGACGACCGCGAGGTGGAGAAGATGGCGACCCGGATGCGGGATCGTGCCATTCGTCGGGCCGGGGAACTGCTCAAGTAGATAGAGCCGCGACCGGAAAGAACAACCAGTATGCGCAAGTGAAAGGTGTACCGCCGATACCCTTCACTCTCGACAGGACGCAGCCGAACAAGCCGCATGTCGAAGCGGCAAGCAGTCACTGCTATCCGCGTCGCCAACGCCCCTACGACGAGTTCGAGCGCCAAGTAGAAAGTAAAGGTCTTCTTACCATGGACCATACGGATATTTTTCGCTGTCCGAGTACTTCTCAAAAAGAGTTTCGAAGAACCCGCTGACGTCAAGCTGAAATAGCGCAGATACCCCCGCTAGCACTGACGTGGTCGAGAAGAGCTTTGCTGAGGGGAGCCACTGAACAAAAAGTGAGGCCACGGAAAGCAAGAAGAAAAGCACCGTGACGATCAGCAAGACCCACAAAACGGACCGACGCAAGAACTTCACGTTCTCTCCCCCCAGCCGAAGAGAGCTTAACCCGAGTCAGGGGTACGCCAAAGCGTCCCTTTTCTGCAAATCAGTAGGAATGTGTCGGCGGAGCGTCGAAACTCCCGCCAGCAGCCTTGCCGGGGCTGCGCTGGCACCAGAGCGTTGGCAGGGCGATCCTTGCCGGGATCGTTCGTCACCATCGAAACCAATCCCGATCCTCGCCGGCGCCCGCCGATGCCAACGCCACACACCTCCGAAGCCATCTCCCCAACCCCGCCACGATACTGACGCGGCTTCTCAAGGGCGGTCTGTCGACGAGAACAACCTAGTCTGGGACGATGCAGGAAATTGACAACTGCTGGACGTCATCTCCGACCTCTTGTAAGAAGTAGATTACCGCGCCGTGACGACGGCCGGAATCACGGGCTCGAGCGTATATCAACGCTACTTATTCGCTGCCAGGAAGAACGCTGAAGCACTCGCCAACCGGCTCAATGCTGTTGAGTTATTTCCTTGGGCCACCGCAGTCGATCGACCGTGAACGCCGCCTAATCACCCGGACGGCCCCGGCGCATCGCTCCCCCAAGCTGCCCTTTAAGGCAGTTTTTTCCGTGCCTACACGGTGCCTACACAGCTACGCTTCGAAGGTATCCAACCTCCAAGCGCCGCCATATCGATTTGAGTTTATTGATATTTCTGGTCGGAGCGGCGGGATTTGAACCCACGACCCCTAGTCCCCCAGACTAGTGCGCTAACCGGGCTGCGCCACGCTCC
>JBDHSY010000107.1:0-8399 GCA_039808405.1 Xanthobacteraceae bacterium | reverse complement strand
ATGCCCAGCAGCACGGTTTCGTCGAAGGCGCTGGCGAGCCGCAACACTTTTGGCGCCAGCCCCTGCTCCGCGAACTGCCGGTTGAAGGCGATGCTGTCGCCGCCGATCAGCGACACCAGCACCACGTCGGGGCGCGCCTTGCGGATGCGCGCAAGATGCGCGCCGTAGTCGTCCTCGCCGACGGGAACGAACTCCTCGCCGACCACCTGGCCGCCGCTCTCGGTGACGTAGCGCTTCATCGACTGGTGCGACAGCCACGGCCACACATAGTCGGACCCGATCAGGTACCAGCGCGACGCTTTCTTGCCCTCGGCCATCCAGTGGATCGCCGGGCGCGACTGGGTCTGCGGCGTCTCGCCGATGGCGATCACGCCGGGGGTGCGCTCGCCGCCTTCGTAGACGGTGGTATAGATATACGGAATCCGGCCGGCGATGTGGCGGCGCAACGCCACCCGGACCGCGCTGGTGTGCGAGCCGACGATGACATCGACCTCGCCGCAGCCGATGACGCTCTCCACCCGTCGCGCGATGTCTTCGGCCGCCCCGCTCGCATCGAGAAACAGCACCTCGATCTCGCGGCCGAGAATGCCGCCGCGGGCGTTGATCTCGCTGGCCGCCAAAAGCGTGCTGTTCATCGCCGACGGCGCCCAGATGCCCGGCGGGCCCGACAGCGCCACGAAATTGGCGATGCGCAACTTGCTGCGATGGCCGCCGCGCCCGAATCGGTCGCCCGCCGTGGCGCCGAGCGCGGGCAGAAACGCCGGCGGTGCAAAGCCGTTCAACGCCTGCCACGGCATCGGCGGCAATGCGGCGGGCATGCATTCAGCCATCAAGCACAATAGATTTTACTCTCGTCCGCAGATCCCCGGTCCGGCCGCGCAGGCAAAGATCAGGCCGGACATGATATTTTACGACGAAATATTGAATTTTCAACTTTCCCATGCCTATAGATGAGGCCCGAAGACACCGCCGTCCGGAATCCAGAGGCCCCGCCGTGGCCAAGACAGCCGCAAGCAAGACAGCCCCAAGCAAGTCAGCCCCAAGCGACCTGCCGATCACCGAGCATCTTGCCTATCTGCTTGCCCAGGCCAATCGCGAGATTTCGCGGCAGCTCGAAGAGCGCCTGCGGCAGGAGGGCGTCCCCGTCGAGCAATGGCGCATCCTGACGGTGCTGTCGGACGGCCAGGGCCACTCCATGGGCGAGCTTGCCGAAGCCGTGCTGCTCAATCATCCGACGCTGACCAAGATGGTCGACCGCATGGTGTCGGATGCGCTGGTCTATCGCGCGCAGGACAAGAAGGACCGGCGCCGGGTGCTGTTGTTTCTGTCCGACCGCGGCAAGACCCTCGCCAAGCAGCTCGCGCCGTTGGCGCAGAGCCACGAGGCGCGCATCATCCAGCGCTACGGCGACAAATCGACCAACGAGTTGAAGCGCCTGCTGGGGTCGCTGATCGAGCGGGCCGGATCGCTTTAGCGCCACCCCCGCCCTCGCCCGCCGGCGATCAGGACGCCGACGCCGCCTTGCCGCCCGACGCCGGCCGCCCCGACAACACATGCGTCGCCTGATCGGCGATCGAGCGGACCGCCTCGATATAGCGTTTCGCCGTCCGCCGGTTGATCCGGGTGATCGGCCCGGCCACCTGGATCGCGGCGCGAATCTTGCCGGTATGGTCGTAGACCGGCGCCGCGATGCCGGCCGCATCGGCGAGCTTCTCGCCGAACGAGGTGGCGTAGCCCTGCTTCCTGATCTTCTCGATCTCCGCCATCAGGTCCGCCGTGGTCGAGATCGTGTTCGGGGTGAACACCTTGAACTCGACGGTCCGGATATAGGACTTGATCCACGGCGTCGGCTGGAACGCGAGCAGCACCTTGCGAAAGGCGCCGACGTAAAGCGGCTCCGGCCGGCCGATGACATCGATGATGCGCAACGCGTGGCCGCCCTCGACCCGGTCGATGAAGGCGGCGAAGTTGCCCTGAAGCTCGGCCAGTCCGGCGTCTTCGCCGGTCAGCGCCGACAGTTGCTCGATCAGCGGATGGAGAATGGACGCGATATCCCGGCGCGGCCGCGTATTGGCCGCCAGGCGCAGGAAACGCCGGCCGATCCGGTATTGCTTGGTGAGATGGTCGCGCTCGACAAAACCTTCCTGCTGCAACGAATTCAGGAGCCGCGAGGTGGTCGACACCGCAAGGTCGGTCGCCACGCTCAGTTCCTTGAGAGACGCCGCCTCGGACTCGCCGATGGCATCCAGTATCAGCCCGATCCGGGCGATGACCTGAACATCCTTGCTCATGCTCACGCAGTCTTTCTGGTCCCAATAGCCCGCTTCGACGTCGCAGCCCGCAGCCCGCAACCGCGCCTCGCCGCGAGGCGCGCGGCTGACCGGCCCGCGGCCGCTCCTTCTCCCTTAGCCAGAATCGCCCGCCCCGGCCAACGATACCTCGCCCGCCTGTTTCCGCCCCGCCAATCCCCTGGGGACGGCGGCGATCAGCCGCTTGGTATAGTCGTGCCGCGGCTGCTCGACGACCTGCGAGGTCTCGCCGAACTCGACCAGCCGGCCGCCATACATCACCGCGACCCGGTGGCAGACATGGCGCACGACCGCGATGTCGTGGCTGATCAGAACGATCGTCAGGTCCAGCTCGGCCTGCAACCGCATCAGCAGATTGATGATCTGGCCTTGCAGCGAGACGTCGAGGGCGGACACCGGCTCATCCGCGACGATCACCTCCGGCTTCATCGCCAGCGCCCGCGCGATCCCGACCCGCTGGCGCTGGCCGCCGGACAGTTCGTGCGGATAGCGGCGGCCATGCTCCGGCGACAGGCCGACATTCGTCAGGAGTTTTGCGACGGCCGCGTCCCGCTCGCGCGCCGGCGTCCCACCGAGCCGCAGCGAATCCCTCAGGATCTTCCCGACCGGCCGCCGCGGATTGAGCGCCGAACTGGAATCCTGAAACACCATCTGGACCTTGCGCCTGAACTGCGCGCGCTCCGTCCGCGTCATCTCAGTGAGCGGCCTGGCGCGATACCTGATCAGGCCGTCGGTGATCGGCATCAGGTTGGCGAGAAGAAAGCCGAACGTGGTCTTGCCGCTGCCGCTCTCGCCGATGATGCCGAGGATTTCCCCCTCGCGCACGTCGAGCGTGACCGAATCGACCGCCTTCGCCCCGCGCGGCCCCGACCACAGGCGCCGCAGCATCGACTGCCCGACGGGAAACACTTTTGAGACATTCTCGGCCTCGAAGATCGTCATGCCGGCGCTCATGACGGCACCGCCGGGGACGGCGCCGGATTCCAGCACGCAAAAGCGTGCGTCGGCGATTCGACCGTCATGTCGGGCTGGCGCTGACGACAGACGTCGAGCGCCCGCTCGCAGCGCTCCGCAAACGGGCATCCGGCCAGCTTGCCGAGAACGGTCGGCGGCTGACCGGGAATGACCCGCAACTGCCGCGACCGGCTGGCCAGCCGCGGAATGCAGTCCATCAGCGCGCGCGTGTAGGGATGGCGCGGCGTCGCGCCGATCTCCACGGCGGAGCCCTTTTCCATGATGCGGCCGCCATACATGACGACCACGGCGTCGCAGAACTCGAGCACCAGATCGAGGTTGTGCGAAATGAACATGATCGAGATGCCGCGCGCGCGGATGCCGCGAAACAGATCGACGATCCGCGCCTGCACCGTCACGTCGAGCGCGGTGGTCGGCTCGTCGGCGATCAAAAGCCTGGGATTGCAGACCAGCGCCATGGCGATCAGCACCCGCTGGCGCATGCCGCCGCTGAGCTGGTGCGGATAGGCGCGCATGCGGTCGTCCGGCTGGGTGATGCCGACCGACGACAGCGCCGCGACGGCCTTGTCGTACGCCTCCGACGCGCTCATGTGGTTGTGACGGCGCAGCACGTCGATCAGATGTTTGCCGGTGGTGCGCGTGGGATTGAGCGCGTTCAGGGGGTCCTGGAACACGTAGCCGACCTTGACGCCGCGGACGCGGTGAAACGCCGCCTCCGGCAGCCGGGTGATCTCCGTGCCGTCGAGCACGATCCGGCCGGACAGCACGGACAGCGGCGCCGGCAGCATGCCGCCGATCGCCAGCGCGGTGAGGCTCTTGCCCGAACCGGATTCGCCGACCACGCCGACGGCCTCGCCGGCGCCGATCGTCATGTCGGCGCCGCTCACGATCGGCGTCGGCACGCCGCCGCTGGTCAGCCCGATGGCCAGGTTCTCGATCGACAGGATCGGCGGCTGTGCGCTCATCGGCATCACACGAACGTCGACTTGGCGCCGCCGCGCGGATCGAGCAGGTCGCGCAACGCATCGCCCAACAGGTTGAAGCCGACCACGGTCGCGCAGATCGCAAGGCCGGGAAACACCGCCACCCACCATTCTCCCGAGAAGATATAGTTGCGCGCGTCCGCGAGCATCGTGCCCCAGCTCGGCGTCGGCGGCTGCACGCCGAGGCCGACGAAGCTGAGCGAGGCCTCGACGATGATCGCGACGCCGACGAACAGCGTCGCCTGCACAATCACCGACGGCACGGCATTGGGGAAGATTTCCACGAACACCAGTTCGATCCAGCCGGCGCCTTGCGCCTTCTTGGCGCGGACATAATCGGCCTTCGCCTCGACCAGCGCCGACGCGTACGCGATCCGGCCGAGCGCCGGCGTGAACGACAGCCCGATCAGGCCGACGAGCTTGATCTTGTCGGTCAGCGTGAAGCCGAGAATCTCGACCGGCCGCGCGCCGAGGATGCCGAGCAGCGCGATGGCCAGCACCAGCAGCGGGATCGAGAACAATACGTCGAAACAGCGGGTGATCACCATCTCCAGGATCGAGCCGTTCTTGTAGCCGGCGATCAGCCCGAGCGTGACGCCGAACAGGCAGCCGAGCAGCACCGCGCTCAAGGCGATCTGCAACGATTCCCGGCTGCCCCAGATGATCCGGCTCAATACGTCACGGCCGGCCTGATCGGTGCCGAGAAGATGGTGCGCCCCCGGCGCGGCCAGCCGGTGCCCGAGGTCGAGCGCCAGCGGATCGCGGATCGGCAGGATCGGCGCCAGCAGCGCCAGCGCCGCGACCACGCCGACCAGCATCAACCCGACCGCACTCGAGGGGTGGGCCCATATGCGGCCGAGGGCCCCGGGCCGCGACGCCGCGCTCACCACGACACCCGCGGGTTGAGCAGCCGATAGCCGATATCGGCGAGGAAATTGAGCAGCACGAACGCCAGCGTGATGACCAGAACCGCCGCCTGCATCAGGTTGTAGTCGCGCGCGAAGATGGCGGCGAGCAGCGCGCGGCAGATGCCGGGAATGTTGAAGACCTGCTCGATGACGATGGCCCAGCCGAACATGTAGCCGCACGACATGGCGGCGACGCTGATGATCGGGATCAGGCCGTTCCTGAGGATGTAGATCATCCTGATCTTGGTCTTGCTCAGGCCCATCGCCACCGCGGTCCGCACGTAGTCCTGATGCAGAACCTCCATCACCGAGGAGCGGGTCATGCGGCTGATGATGGCGGTGTAATAGATCGCCAGGCAGAAGCACGGCAGGATCAGCGCCAGCAGATGCGGGCCGACCCCGTCCGACAGCCGCGGCAGGTCGCCGGGCGGCAGCCAGCCAGCCTTGACCGACAGCAGCAGGATCAGCACCAGCCCGAGCCAGAATCCGGGCGTCGAGACCCCGAGTACCGACACCACGCGCAAGGCATGATCGACGAACCCGCCCGACTGGAACGCGGAGATCACCCCGAGCGGGATCGAGATCGCCAGACACAGCACCATCGAGACGAGGATCAGTTCGAGCGTCACCGGCAGCGTTTCGGCGACTTCGGTCGAGATCGGACGGCCCGAGACAAAGGACACGCCGAAGTCGAACCGGGTGACGACGCCGTGAATCCAGGTGCCGTATTGCGCCAGCAGCGGGCGATCGAGGCCGTACTTGGCCTCGAACGCGGCGACCTCGGCATGGCCGGCATCGGCGCCGAGCACGAGATAGGCGGGAGACGTCGGAACCAGCCGCGCCATCGCAAAAATCAGAAAACTGACCGCGATCACCACGGTGACGGCAAAGGCAAGCCGTTTCGCCAAGAAACCGATCATAGTCCGATCATATCCCGCCGCCTTCAGACACCGCTCCCGCCACCTACTCCTTGACCACGTCCGCCACCCGCATGGTGAGCCCCTGGTTGACCTTGAAGTTGCGGATGTTTGGCCGCCAGGCGTTGCTGACCTTGACGAAGCCGAGCCAGATGTTCGGCACATCCTGCGCAAGCTGGGTCAACAGCTTGGAAAAGATCGGCTTCAGCGTCGCCTCGTCGGTATGGCGATAGGTTTCGGCGATCAAATCCCATGCCGTCTGATTCTCATAGCCCGACGACTTGGAGAACACGTTGTCCTTGCCGTACACCAGATCGATCATATAGGTCGGCTCGCCGGGCGACATCCACACCTGCAGCGCGGCCGCGTAGCTGCCGAGGCGGGTCTGCTGCAACAGCACGCCCTGCTCCATCTCGCGGATGTTGACCTTGATCCCGATCTCGGCGAGCTGCGCCTGAACCACGACGGCGGCGTCCTTCACGTCGAGCAGATAGGGCTGCGACGGCACCAGCATGTCGAACTCGCAGCGCGAGGCATATTTCGACCGCGCCAGATGCTGCCTGGCCTTGGCCACGTCGTAGGTGTTGATGGCATCGGCCTTGGCGTCCGCCCACCACGAGCCGGGGGGCGCCGGCACCGAGGCCGGCTCGACCATCCCGTAATAGACCTGCGAAGCCATCATCTTGCGGTCGATGGCGCAGGCGATGGCCTTGCGCACATTGACGTCGTCGAACGGCGGCGTCTTGGTGTTGGTCATCAGGAAGAACCAGCCGCCCTGGGCGAGTTTCGAGCCGACCCTGACGTTGCTCTGGGACTTCAGCTTCTCGTAGTCCTTCGGGCGCGGCGCCGAAATGATATCGACCTGCCCGGTCGACAGATAGGCGAGGCGGGAGTTTTCGTCGGGGATGATGCGCACCACGAGCTGCTCCCACGCCGGGATGCCCTTGCGCCAGTAGTCCGGGTTCCTGGTCAGAACGACGCGGTCGTTCTGCCGCCATTCCACGAACTTGGCCGGCCCGGTGCCGACGCCGGTCGGCGCGTTCTTGAAGTGGTCGGCGCCCAGCGCCTCGCGCGAACCGGCCGGGAAAATTCCCATGTACTTCGTCATGTAGTACAGCCACGGCCGATAGGGCTCGCGCAGCTTGAAGCGCACGCGCAGCGGCCCCTCGACGACCACCTCCGAAATGCGGTCGAACAGCGGGCGGCGCAGCGCCTTGTTGGCGGGGTTCAGAACGTAGTCGAACGAATACTTGACGTCCTCGGCGTCGAGCACCTTGCCGTTATGGAATTTGACGTTCTCCCGAAGCTGGAAGAGATACTGCAACCCGTCGGCCGACACCTCCGGCATCGCCACCGCAAGCTGCGGCTTGAGCGTGCCGTCGACATCGACCTCGACGAGGTTCTCGAAGATCGACTGCGTCACCACCATCGCGTCGTGGTTGGCCTGCGTGGTCGGATCGAGCGTCGTCGGGTTGTTGGGCAGCGCGACCACCAGGGTCTTGCCGGCGGCCATCGCCTCGCCCAGCGGAAATGCGCTGGCGGCGAGCACGCCGAGGCCACCGCCCAGCAGGGTCCGCCGGTCGATCGACGGTTGGCGCAGGAGATCCGTAATCGTGACATGCGACGCAGAAGTCTTCATCTCGTCCATTGCAATTCTCCAAGCTGCGCGAACACCGTCGGCTAGTTCGCTTGTGGCACCTGAAATATCTTGGAAGGCGAAAGACCGTTCTTCACGATGGCATGAAGGAGCCGCGTCAGGCCGACGCAGACGTCCGCCGACAGCGCATCCACGTAAGGTTCCACGAATCCCGTCACCCCATCGACGGCACCGGCGCGGTAGCAGGCCATGATCAGCTCGGCCTCCTGCTCGGGGCTGTGAAGGACCGCCGAATTGCCCTGCAATGCGGCGAGGCACGCCTCGATGCCATAGCAGCCAAAATTCGACACCGAGGCCGAGACCAGCAACGACACCTCGACGCTGGGCACGATCTTGTCGCCGAACGGCAGCTTCTCGCGGATGACGTCGCGCGCGTTGGCCATGCCGAGTTCGTTGCCGCCGTCGCCGATGCCGACGGTGTAGACGCCGCGCTCCTTGGCGATGGCGAACAGCCGGTCGATCTTGGCCATGATCTCCGGGATGTTCTTTTCGCCGCGGCCGTAATGATGGTCGCCGTGCTCGTCGGCGCCCTGGCGCTCGATCGACACCATGACGCTCGGCTTGCGCGACAGGATCAGCTCCGCCTCGGCATCGGCCTTTCTGGCGTCGGAGGTGAAGCCATGGACGATGGCGCCCGGAAGATCGCGTCC
>JBDHSY010000106.1:0-8410 GCA_039808405.1 Xanthobacteraceae bacterium | reverse complement strand
GACCTCGACCCACTGGGCCGACGACAGCCACGCGCTCGCCGCCGGCACCGCCAAGGCGATCATGGCCGAGGGCGGCAAGAGCTGGTACTTCATCACGGTCGACATCGCCTTCGGCGCCGCCTTGCAGCGCGACGCCGCCGAGGCGATCGAGGCCGGCGGCGGCAAGGTGGTGGGCTTCTCGAAACACCCGGTCGGCAATGTCGATTTCGCTTCCCTCCTGCTGAAGGCGCAGGCGTCCGGCGCCGAGCGGATCGGGCTGGCCAGCGTCGGCAACGACCTCGTCAGCGCCATCAAGCAGGCGCACGAATTCCGCATCGGGCTGGACGGCAAGCAGTCGCTGATCGCCTTCCTCGTCTACATCAACGACATCCATGCGCTCGGGCTGGAATCGGCGCAGAACATCGCCGTCACCAGCGGCTTCTACTGGGACCAGAACGACAAGGCGCGCGCCTTCGCAAAACGCTTCTTCGCCAAACGCAACGCCATGCCCTCGAAGAACCAGGCCGAGATCTATACCGCGGTGCTGCATTATCTGCGCGCGATCGAGGCCGCCGGCACCGACGAGGCGGTCGCGGTCAACCGCCAGATGCGCAAAATGCCGGTCGATTACTTCGGCAAGCCGGCGACCGTGCGCGGCGACGGCCGCGTGCTCTACGACCTGATGCTGTACCGCGTGAAAAAGCCTGCCGAAAGCAAGGCCGCCTGGGACCTCTACGCGCCGGTCAAGGCCATCCCCGCGGCCGAAGCGTTTTTGCCGCAGAACAAGCAGGCGTGCCCGGACTGAACGGGCGCGGGCACAGGCGCTCCCGCGATGCGATTTGTTAATCCCCGCGCCGTACAACCCGCGCAGGGAGTGTTGCGTATGGACATGAGCATGGTGATGGCCGCCCTCGGCCTGCACAGCGCCCAGCTTCAGCAGACAATCGCGATGCGCATGCTGAAGATGAACGCGCAGGCCGAAGCGCAGACGGTGCAGACCCTGCTCGGCACGCCCGCCGCCGCGACGCCGGCCAGCCTGCCGCCGGGCATCGGCGGCGCCCTCGACGTCACCGCCTGAGCTTATGCCGCCGGCGTCATCCAGCCGACGCCGGCGCCGCCGGGCTCGCGCAGCATGGCGATCCGTCCGACATCCGGCACGTCGAACACCGGCATGACCAGCGTCGCGCCGGCCGCGACCGCTTTCTCCACACGGGCATCGACGTCGTCGGCCGCAGCGCTCACACGCTGACGAAGGTCTTGAACCCGCCATAGATCATGCGCTTGCCGTCGAACGGCATCGCCTTGGGGTCCATCATGCTGACGAGCCGCGGGTCCTTCATCACCTTGGCGTTGACGCGGTCGCGGTGGGCGCGCGACTTGTAGGTGATCCACGAGAACACCACCGTTTCGCCGGCCTTGAGCTTGACGCTTTGCGGAAACGAGGTCCGCTTGCCGGGCTTGACGTCGTCGGCGACGCATTCCTGGTAGTCGAGCGCGCCGTGCTCGCGCCAGACCTTGCCGGCCTTGCGGGCGATGCGACGGTAGGCATCGAGGCTCTTCTTCGGCACCGGAACGATGAATCCGTCGACATAGGCCATGGTGTCCTCCCTGGCGGTTGGCAAAGCGGAGCCAGTCTGCCGCCAATTATGTTGACGATGCGGCGAGCGCCAACGCGACACGACGCCGCCCGGCACCGGCCGGCTATTTGGCGAGCGCGGCCGAAATCAGCCGCACCGCATCCTCGCTCGCCCATTCCGCGGGGCCGGCGAGGCTCGCGATCTCGCAGCCCTCGCCGTCCACCAGCACCGTGGTCGGCATGCCGAGCGCCCGGCCGACGCCTTTCAGGTCCTGGAACACCTTGGCCTTGCTGTCGCTGAAGAAGGCGAGGCGATTCAGCCCCTCCTCCTTGTAGAAGGCCTTGGGCTTGTCGAGATCGCGGGTGTCGATGTTGACCGCCACCACCTCGAAATCCGGCGAGCCGAGTTTTGCCTGCAAGGCATCGAGCGCCGGCATCTCCTTGCGGCAGGGCACGCACCAGGTCGCCCACAGGTTGACGAGCACGGTGCGGCCGCGCCAGTCGGACAGTTTTTTGGGCGTGCCGGCGGCGTCGGTGAAGGCGAGGTCGGGCAGCCGCATCGGCTTCGTCGTCATGGTCACGGCGGCGACCTCGCCCTTGGCCAGCGGCGCGATCCGGCTGGCCATCGTCACGGCCGGGCGGCATGCCGGGTCGCCGCCCGCATTGCGCATCAGCCCGCCGATCCCGTATACCCCGGCGTAGCCGAGGATCGCCCCCGCCAGCACGGCGACAGCGACGAGCGCCAGCCGGCGCGGGCGCACGGGGCGCCTCAAGACGGGGGTCGGGTCGGTCATGATCTCGGACGTGGCTCCAGACGACATCCCGGAAGCGGCGCGGGCCGGCACCGGGCGAGAGGGTTCAGGCGGGCGGACATGAGCAACACAATGTGGGGCGGGCGATTCTCGGATAGCCCCGCCGCGATCATGGAGGACATCAACGTCTCGATCGACGTCGATCGCCACCTGTTCGCGCAGGACATCGCCGCCTCGAAGGCGCACGCCGCCATGCTGGCCGCTCAGGGCATTATCGCGCCGGACGATGCAAAAAACATTGCGCAGGGTCTAGACACGATTTTGTCAGAGATCGTGGACGGAAAATTCACCTTCAAGCGCGCGCTCGAAGACATCCACATGAACGTGGAAAGCCGCCTGGCCGAGCTGATCGGCAAGGCCGCGGGACGGCTGCACACCGCGCGCTCGCGCAACGATCAGGTCGCCACCGATTTCCGCCTCTATGTGCGCGACGAGATCGACGCGCTCGATGCCGCGTTCGCCGATTTCCAGCGGGCGCTGGCGAGCCGCGCACTCGAGCACGCCGACACCGTGATGCCGGGCTTCACCCATCTGCAGACCGCGCAGCCCGTCACCTTCGGCCATCACCTGATGGCCTATGTCGAGATGGCGGCGCGCGACCGCGGCCGTTTCGCCGATGCGCGCGCCCGCCTCAACGAGAGCCCGCTGGGTGCTGCGGCGCTGGCCGGCACCTCGTTTCCGATCGATCGCGAGGCCACGGCGAAAGCGCTCGGCTTCGCGCGGCCGATGGCCAATTCGCTCGACGCGGTGTCCGACCGCGACTTCGTGCTGGAAACGCTGTCGGCGGCGGCGATCGCCGCGGTGCACCTGTCGCGGCTCGCCGAGGAGATCGTGATCTGGACCTCGCCGCTGACCGGCCTGGTGCGGCTGTCCGACAAGTTCACCACCGGCTCCTCGATCATGCCGCAGAAGCGCAATCCCGACGCCGCCGAACTGGTGCGCGCCAAGACCGGGCGCATCATCGGCGCGCTCAACGCGCTGCTGATCGTGATGAAGGGGCTGCCGCTCGCCTACCAGAAGGACATGCAGGAGGACAAGGAAGGGGCGATGGCCGCGCTCGCCGCCCTGCTGCTGGCGGTGCTGGCGATGGCCGGCATGGTGGCCGACCTCACCCCCGACAAGAAGCGCATGAAGGCCGCCGCCGGCGACGGCTTCGCCACCGCGACCGATCTCGCCGACTGGCTGGTGCGGACGCTGAAGATGCCGTTCCGCGACGCCCACCACGTCACCGGCCGCATCGTCGCCGCCGCCGCCGCGGACGGCGTGGCCCTGCACAAGCTGCCGCTCGCCGCCATGCAGGCGGTGGAACCGCGCATCACGGACGGCGTGTTCGAGGTGCTGTCGGTCGAGGCGTCGGTCAGGAGCCGGGCGAGCCTCGGCGGCACGGCGCCGCGCAACGTGCGGACGCAGGCCCGGGCCTGGCTCAAGCGGCTGGAAAAAGAGCAACAGCGTCAATGAAGTTTTGCCGGACGGGCCGAGAGGGCTCGCAAATCGCCAGCGGCTTCTATAGGGTGGCGCCAATCCGGGGAACCGTCGTGACCACCATGCTCCGTCCCACCCGCCGCGCCATCGCCATGGCGACGCTGATTGCCGCCGGCCTCGCGCTTGCCGGCTGCGGCCGCAAGGCCGGGCTCGATCTGCCGCCGACCGCCGCCGCTCAGCCCGAAGCAGAGACCGCGGCGCCGCAGTCCACCTCGGCCGAGGTGCAGGGACGCGCTCTTTTCGGCTCGTCCGCCGAGGAGCCGGCGCTGCCCCCGGCGCGCGCCGGCAAGAAAGCCTTCGTGCTCGATCCGCTGCTGGACTGAGCCCGCGCCATGCACCATTTCGCCTATCGCGACGGCGTGCTGCACGCCGAGGACGTCGGCCTGCCGGAGTTGGCGGAGGCCGTCGGCACGCCGTTCTACTGCTATTCGACCGCAACGCTGACGCGGCACTACCGCGTGTTCAGCGACGCCTTCGCCGACGTGAAGGCGCTCGTCTGCTACGCCATGAAGGCCAACTCCAACCAGTCGGTGCTGCGCACGCTGGCCAAGCTCGGGGCCGGCGCCGACGTGGTGTCGGGCGGCGAACTGAAGCGCGCGCTGGCCGCCGGCATCCCGCCCCAACGGATCGTGTTCTCCGGCGTTGGCAAGACCGCCGACGAATTGCGGCTGGCGCTCGCCGAGGACATTTTGTGCCTCAACGTCGAGTCCGAGCCGGAGCTTGAACTATTGTCGCGGCTGGCGACCGAGACCGGGCGCCGCGCGCGCATTTCCGTGCGCGTCAATCCCGACGTCGATGCCAGGACACACGCCAAGATCGCCACCGGCAAGGCCGAGAACAAGTTCGGCATTCCGCTGTCCCGGGCGCGCGCCGTCTATGCCCGCGCCGCGGCACTGCCCGGCATCGACGTGACGGGCGTGGACATGCATATCGGCAGCCAGATCACCGATCTTGCGCCAATGGCCGACGCCTTCGCGCGGCTCGTTTCGTTCGTGAAGACCTTGCGGGCCGACGGCCACGCCATCGACCATATCGATTTCGGCGGCGGCCTCGGCATTCCCTACCACGCCGACCGCGGCGTCCCGCCCGAGCCGCAAGCCTATGCGGCCATCGTCAAGCAAGCGGTGCGCGATCTCGACTGCACGCTGTTGTTCGAGCCGGGACGGATGATCGTCGGCAATGCCGGGATCCTGGTCGCGCGCGTGATCTACGTGAAGCGCGGCGAGGCCAAAACCTTCGTGGTGATCGACGCGGCGATGAACGACCTGATCCGCCCGACGCTGTACGAGGCGCATCACGACATCCTGCCGGTGCGCGACAGCGGCGCGCGCGCCATCACCGCCGACGTGGTCGGGCCGGTGTGCGAGACCGGCGACTATCTCGCGCTCGACCGCACGCTGCCGGAGCCGGCCGCCGGCGACCTCATCGCCATCATGACCGCCGGCGCCTACGGCGCGGTGCAGGCCGGCACCTACAACACCCGTCCGCTGGTGCCGGAGGTGCTGGTCAACGGCGCGGACTACGCCGTGGTGCGGCCGCGCGTCGCGGCCGAGGAATTGATCGCGCTGGATCGCATCGCGCCGTGGCTGTGAGAGCCGCGCCTGTGGCGTGATGACGGAATCAGCCTTCGTCATGCGCGGACTTGATCCGCGCATCCCGCTTATGGGCGCAATGCCTTATGATCGGGATTGCCGGGTCAAGCCCGGCAATGACGGGGCACAATCGTGCACCGTTCATCCTTGACGGGCTTCACCGCCCGACGATCAGCCCCTTGGACGTGACCACCGCCCAGCGGCCGTCCTCGCCGCGCTTGAGGCCGGCGACGGTGCCGACGCCCGGCAGCGGATCGCCGGGGTAGACCGCATAGCGCACGCCGCCGGATTCGACCTCCGCGCCGCCGGGCACGATGCGGTTGAGCCGCCAGCCGGCCACCACCTGCGGCCGGTCGGACTCGCGCGCGGCCGGCTTCGGCACCGAACCGGTGACGTCGGCGGCGGCGTTCGCCATCGCGGCCGCGCTCTTGCGCTCCTTGTCCTGCGCCTCGACGAGTTTTGCGAGTTTCGCCGCCTGCTCGTCCTGCGCCTTCTCGGCCTTGTCGAGGCGCTCGCCGAGCTTGCCGACCTGTGCGGTGACTTGCGCGCTGACCTGAGCGGTGCGCGCCTTCGCGATTTTCTCGGCCTCGGCCTTCAGGCTCGCCAGATCCTTCTCGAGCCGGGCGATGGCCTCGCGCGCGCTCTTCACCTCGTCGGCGGAGGCGGCCTGCGCCTGCGTCGTCCCCGACGACAGCGCGCTGCCGAACTTGGTGGCGGCCAGCGAACCGCCGACCGCACCGATCAGGGCCGCCACCGCCACCAGCGCGGCCACCCGGCCGCCCCAGCCGCGCCGCGGCTCGGGGGTCGGGCCAAAACCGTCGCGCGCGGCATGCCAGCCGGCACCGGCTCCAGCCTCGGGACCGGCACGATACACCACGATCTCGGTCGGCTGGCGCGGCGTCGCGGCCGCCTTGGCCTCGTCACTGGCACCGTTGTCGGGAGAGGGGTCGCGCGCGTCGTCGCTCATGGCCGGTCGTCCTCGGATGGATTCACCAAACAGTCACCTTGTTGTGTGGCCTATTGGTTAAGTCTTTGTGACCGCATCAGGGCGTTTTCGGCTTCAGCGCCGCTCGACGACGAGGGTTTGCACGGCGCGGCCGAAATAGCCGCGGCGGTCGCCGAGCCGGCCCACCGCGATGCCGGCGCCGTCCGGGCCGATCCAGGTTTTTGCGTTGAGCAGCACCCAGTCGCCGACCGGCTCGCGCGCCATGCTGACGGTGAGATCGGCGTTCATGAACAGCCAGTCGCCGAAATCGAGCGGCGCGGTGGTGTTGCAGTAATCGGCCGCGACCACCGCCCGCATCGCCTGCGACACGGCCTCGCCGGCGATCATCGGGCGTTTGATGCGAAACCAGACCGGCCCGCCGCGCGGCTGGATCAGCGTGCCGCGTGCGCTGCGCACCTCGAGGCCGGCGGTGAACGGGTGCATCGCCCTGGGATCGAGCGCGGCGCACGCCTCCGGCAGCGGCACGTCGATCGCCGGCTCCGCCACGTCCTCGGGCAGCGCCTGATGCCCGGCGCGTATCTTGAGCACCTCGGCCCGCACCACCTCCTTGCCGCCGGCCAGAAGCCGCACGCCGCAAAGCTGGATCTTGCGGCCCTGACGCAGCACCTCGCGTTCGATCGCAAGCGGGGCGACCGGCACCGGCCGCATCAGGTTCAGCGTCAGCCGCGCCACCCGCATCGGCAGCGGCGTCGGCATCCGCTCCGCCACCCGGGTGACGAGCGCGGCCGGCGCGCCGCCGTGCTGCATGGTGACGTCCCACGGCCCCGCGGCATGGGGCGTGGTGACGGCGGTGTCGCCATCGAGGCGGAACACATAGTCGGGCGGCGCGGGCATGGGATCGCTCATCGGCGCCGTCACAACGGCGGGTCGCAGGCGGCGTCGTATTCCGCCGCCAGACGCGCGATCAGCTCGGCCGCCGGAACGACGCCGCCGACGCTGCCGATGCCCTGCCCCGAGCCCCAGATCTCCTTCCACGCCTTCGGCTTGTGCCGCTCGCCGCTGTCGTCGGTACCGAAATTCATCTGGCTCGGGTCGGACTGCGGCAGATTGTCCGGGTCCATGCCGGCGGCGGCAATCGACGGCTTGAGGTAGTTGCCATGCACGCCGGTGAACAGGTTCGAATAGACGATGTCCTCGGCGCCGGAGGCCGCCACCATCTGCTTGTAGCGATCGATCGCGTTGGCTTCCCCGGTCGCGATGAAGGCCGAGCCGATATAGGCGAAGTCGGCCCCGAGCACGCGCGCGGCGCGGATGGCGCGGCCGTTGCCGATGGCGCCCGACAGCGCAAGCGGGCCGTCGAACCACGCCCGCGTCTCGGCCACGAAGGCGAACGGCGACAGCGTGCCAGCATGGCCGCCGGCGCCGGCGGCGACGAGGATCAGCCCGTCGGCGCCCTTCTCCACCGCCTTGTGCGCGAACTTTTGATTGATGACGTCGTGAAACACCAGCGCGCCCCAGCCGTGCGCGGCGCGGTTCAAGTCCTCGCGCGCGCCGAGCGAGGTGATCAGCATCGGCACCTTGTGCTTCTCGCACAGCGCCAGGTCGTGTTCGAGCCGGTTGTTGGAGCGGTGCACGATCTGGTTGACGGCGAACGGCGCCGACGGCCGCTCGGGATGCGCCCTGTCGTGCGCCGCGAGCTCCTCCTTGATGCGCGCGAGCCACTCGTCGAGCAGCGCCGGCGGGCGGGCATTGAGCGCCGGAAACGCCCCGACGATCCCGGCCTTGCACTGCGCGATCACGAGATCCGGCACCGAGACGATGAACATCGGCGCGCCGATCACCGGAATGCGCAGGCGGTTCTTGAACAAAGCCGGCATCGACATGCGGAAACGTCCTCTCGAATTGTGCTTGCGGTGGAATCGACCGGCAAAAGGGCGGGAGATTTGAGCAGAACCGTTGAGCAGACCACTTGAGCAGACCACTTGAGCGGACCACCTGGGCGGACGATGCCAGATGCCGCGGG
>JBDHSY010000105.1:0-8428 GCA_039808405.1 Xanthobacteraceae bacterium | reverse complement strand
TCCTATCACATGATGGGCGTGCCGACGGCGATGTTCACGCCGCTGTTCGTGATCGCGCGCACCTCCGGCTGGAGCGCGCACATCATCGAGCAGCGCCAGGACAACAAGATTATCCGCCCCTCCGCCAACTATGTCGGACCGGAGAACCTCGCCTTCGTGCCGATCGAGGCGCGCGGCCGCGCCGGCTCGGCGCGCGCAGCGTAACGGGGAGCCATCATGCCCTATCTCGTCGCAGCAGACTGCCCGTCAGGCTCCGCCGGCCAGCGCTTCCGCGCGCTGCTCGCCGACGGACACATCGTAAAAATCCCCGGCGCGCACAACGGCATGGCCGCGCTACAGGCGAAAGCGGCCGGGTTCTCGGCCGTGTATCTGTCGGGCGCGGCGATGACCGCATCGATGGGGCTGCCGGACCTCGGCATCATCACGGTGGACGAGGTGGCGTTCTTCATCCGGCAGGCGGCGCGCGCGAGCGGACTGCCGGTGGTGGTCGACGGCGACACCGGCTATGGCGAAGCGCTCAACGTGATGCACATGGTGCGCACCTTCGAGGATGCCGGCGCCGGCGCGGTGCATATCGAGGACCAGTTGCTGCCGAAGAAATGCGGCCATCTCAACGACAAGAAGCTCGCCGCGCCGCACGACATGGCGGCCAAGGTGGCCGCCGCCGCCAGGGCCCGGCGCCACCTCTACGTGATCGCCCGCACCGACGCGGCGGCGAGCGAAGGCATCGACGGCGCGGTGGCGCGCGCCCGGCTCTACATGGAGGCAGGTGCCGACGCCATCTTCCCCGAGGCGCTGACCTCCGCCGAGATGTTCCGCGCGTTCGCCGCGCGCATGCCCGGCGTGCCGCTGCTCGCCAACATGACCGAGTTCGGCCGCACGCCGTTCTTCACCGCGGCCGATTTCGAGGCGATGGGCTACAAAATGGTGATCTGGCCGGTGTCGTCGCTGCGCGTCGCCAACAAGGCGCAGGACAGGCTCTACGCCACGCTCGCCCGCGACGGCTCGACCGAGGCAATGGTCGCCGACATGCAGACCCGCGCCGAGTTGTACGACACGATCGGCCTCGCGCAGTTTGAAAAGCTCGACGCCTCGATCGTCGCGACGCTGCTGCCGCGCAGCAGGCGCTGAGGCACGGCCGGCCGGCCGGCGCGAGACGCCTCAGCCCGCCGCAGGCGCGGCCATCCCGGTTTCGCCCCTGTACCAGTCGAGAATCTCGGCGCCCGTCCACATCACCACGCCCTCGTGGCCGAGGATGTAGTCGTAAAGCGCTTCCAGATACTTGATCCGGTGCGGCACGCCGGTGAGATAGGGGTGGATCGAGATCGCCATCACGCGCGGGGCGTCCTCCCCTTCCATGTAAAGGCGGTCGAACTGGTCGCGGCCGCGGCGCAAAATCTCGTCGGACGGCATGCGCTGCACCGCCGTCATCACCACGTCGTTGATCTCGACGGTGTAGGGCACAGACACGATGCTGCCGGCGCGCGTCCTGAGCGCCACCGGCTGATCGTCGAGCACCCAGTCGGCGACGTATTCGATGCCGGCCTCGGCCAGAAGATCGAGCGTCTCGTCGGTCTCGGTCAGGCCGGGGCTTTCCCAGCCGCGCGGCGGCCTGCCGGTGAACGCCTTGATGGCCTCGACGGTGGCGACGATCGCCGCCTTCTGGTCGTCGGTGCGGTGCATCGGCTGCTGGACGAAGCCGTGCCCCATGAAATCCCAGCCGGCATCGAGCGCCGCCTGGCAGGCTTGCGGATAGAGTTCGCAGCACGAGCCGTTCAGCGCAAAGGTCGCCTTGAGGCCGCGCGCGGCCAGCACATCGACGAAGCGCCAGAAGCCGACGCGCATGCCGTATTCGTGCCAGGCCCAGTTCGGCAGGTCCGGCAGCATCGGCTGCCCCATCGGCGGCGGCAGCACGGTGCGCGGCATCGCCGCCTCCGGCCGCCAGTTCTCGACATTGACGATGGTCCAGACCGCGACCCGCGCGCCGCCCGGCAACCGCAGGCGCGGCCGCCGATGGATCGGCTGGTAGTCCAGCCGGCTGCGCAGGGACCGGCCGATAGAATTATTGCTCACCGCTTGTCCTCCGCTTGCCGCCGCTGCCGGACGGGTCCTTGTCCGTCGGCGATAGTCCAATCAGGCTTTCGCGGCAATGGTCTCCATCTCCACGACCCATTCCGGCCGCGCCAGCTGGCGCACCACCACCCAGGTCGAGGGCGGCACATGGCCGGGCTTGAGATACTTTTCGCGGTGCGGCTTGAGGAATTTCAGTCCGGAGGGGTCGGTCGTATAGACGTTGAGCCGGACGATATCCTCCGGCCCCATGCCGGCCTCCGCGAGGATGGCGAGCGTGTTCTGCCAGATCTGCTCGTGCTGGGCCTCGAAACCCTCGGGCAGCGTGCCGTCCGGCCGCATCCCGACCTGGCCCGCGGTGTAAAGCCAGCGCGCGTTCGGCGGCACCTCGACGCTGTGGCTGTAGAACGCCGCCGGCGGCGCGATGGTTTGTGGATTGTTGGTCTTCAGCATGACCCTCGTGCCTCCCCGCTCCGCTGGAGCTTTGCCTTGATGGAATCAAAAGCAAAGCTCCTCGGTTTTGTTTCGACGCGTTTTCTTCACGCGAACCGGCCGGCGCCGGCCGAAGCCGGCTCCGGCCGGCGTAGGCCGGGCCCATCGCTCGAAAACGCTGAAATGGAAAAAGCCCGGTACGACCCGGGCTTTTTCGTTGTCGCCCGGGCGCTACTTGATCGCGAGCGGATTGATCGGCGAGCCGGTGCCGCCGGTGATCACCAGCGGCGGGCCGCAGAACATGAACTCGTAGACCCCGTCGGCGGCGCAGTCCTCGGCCAGCTCCTTGACGAAGAAGATCTCGCCCATGGTCAGGCCCATCGCCGGGATCACCACCCAGTGCCACGGCTGCGCCACTTCCGGCGTCTCGTTCGGCCGCACCTCGACGCCCCAGGTGTCGGAGCAGATCGCCGCGATCTCCTTCTCGTGGCACCAGTAGCAGTTCTCGAACTTGACGCCCGGCGCATCGCCGCCGGCATAGCCGCCCCAGGCGTTGTTCTTCAGGCAGCGCTCCATGTGGCCGGTGCGGATGATGACGAAATCGCCCTTGCCGATCGTCACGCCCTGCTTGGCCGCCACGGCATCCAGTTCGTCGTTGGAAATGCCGTAGCCGTCGTCGAGCGAGTCCACGCCCTTGTAGCGGGCGACGTCGAGCAGAACGCCGCGCCCGACCATGCGGTCGCGCGTGTGCTCGATGCCCAGCCGGTGCACGCCGCGGCTGTCGACGTGCTTGGCGTCGTGGCCGTTGTACATCTTGTCCTTGTAGAAGACGTGGCCGAGCGAATCCCAGTGGGTCGCCGACTGCACCGGCATGTTGATGGCGTCGTCCGCGTAGCGCATGTTGGCGACGTCATCCTGCACGCCGGCGACGGCGTCGGTGCCGGTCGCGAGCATGGTGTGGATCGGATTCCAGCGTCCGCCGAACAGGCCGCTCTGCGGACCGGTGGGGCCGAGCGGAATGCCCATGCCGAACACCTTGCCCTTCTTCACCAGCGTGGCCGCCCGCGCGACCAGCTCGGGGGTGACGAAGTTCAACGTGCCGATCTGGTCGTCCTTGCCCCAGCGTCCCCAATTCGACAGCTTGCCGTGCGCCTCGGCAATCGCTTCCCGGCTTACTTTGATTTGCATCGTCTTCTCCAGATTCAACAAGGTGGAATGCGAACTTCGGGTTGGGACACTAGCCAACGCCGAGATAGAGCCGGCGCACGACGTCGCTGTTGCGCAGGTCGTCGACGCTGTCGGCGGCGAACGCCACCTGCCCGTGCACGAGGACGTAGCCGCGATTGGCGATCCTCGCCGCCTGCTCGAAATTCTGCTCCGCCATCATCACCGTGAGGCCGAGCGCAGTCTTCAGCTCGGCGATCTTGTCGATCATGCGGGCGACGAGGATGGGAGCGAGGCCGACCGACGGCTCGTCGATCAGCAGAATCTTCGGGCTGGCCATCAAGGCGCGCGCCAGCGCCAGCATCTGCTGCTCGCCGCCGCTCATCGAGCCGGCGAGCTGCGTGCGCCGCTCCTTCAGCCGCGGAAACACCTCGAAGCAGAAATCCATGTTGGCGCCGATGCGCTCGCGCGCCGACTGGCGATAAGCGCCGAGCGTCAGGTTCTCCTCCACCGTCAACCGGGGAAACAGCCTGCGCCCCTCGGGCACCAGCGAGATGCCGAGATCGACGATCTCCTCGGTCGACAGCCCGATCAGGTTGTGGCGCTCGCCGTCGATCTCCGCGACGATGGTGCCGCGCGACGGCACCACCTGCCCGGTGATGCAGCGCATCAGCGTGGTCTTGCCGTTGCCGTTAGTGCCCAGCAGCACGACGGTCTCGCCGTCGCCCGCGTGAACGCTGACGTCGGACAGGACCGTGACCGATCCATAGCCGGCGCTGACATTCTCGATCGACAGACTATTGCCCAAGGTACGCCCTCACCACTTCGGGATGCTGCATCACGTCCTGCGGATCGCCGTCGGCGATCTTGCTGCCGGCCACGATCACCACGACGCGCTGCGAGAACCGCATGACCGCGCGCATGATGTGTTCGATGAGAATGATGCCGATGCCCTTGGCATTGAGCTGCATCAGCAACTCGAGGATCTCGTCCACCTCCGAGTCCGACAGGCCCGCCATCGCTTCGTCGGCAATCAGCACCTCCGGCTGCGCCGCCAGTGCCCGGCCAAGCTCGAGCTTGCGCAACTCGACCTGGCTCAGGTTCTTCGGGCTCGATGCCGACTTGGCCAGCAACCCGACGCGCTCCAGCGTCTCGTCGGCCTTCGCCTCGAGTTCGGCCTGGCTGGAGAGGCCGGAGACAAAGGCGAGCGGCACCTCGATGTTCTCGCGAACCGTCAGCCCGCGGAACGGCCGCGGGATCTGGAAGCTGCGGGCGAGGCCGAGCCGGGCCCGCTGCCACGCCGCCATCCGGGTGATGTCGACGCCCTTGAACGTCACCTCCCCCTCCTCCGGCTGCAACGCGCCGGTGAGGCAGTTGACGAACGTGCTCTTGCCGGAGCCGTTGGGGCCGATCAGGCCGACGCGCTCGCCGCCGGCGAGGGCGAAGTCGATCTCCTTCAGGGCGACGAAGCCGCCGAAGCGCTTGGTCAGACCGCGCGAGGTCAGAACGGGCGCGTTGCTCATCGGCGCTTCTCCCGCAGATCCTTGACGAAGCCGATGATGCCGTTGGGCGCCACCGTGATGAAGACGACCAGCACGACGCCGACGATCAAAAGGTTGAGCGCGGACGAGATCGTCACCGTGGCGATCTGCTGGAACGTGCCGAGCAGCAGCGCGCCGATCACCGGGCCGAGCCACGTCGCCGTGCCGCCGATCAGCGGCATGGCGATCGCATTCACCGCGATCGACAGGCTGAAGGCGGTGGGCGGATCGACATAGGTAACGAAGAACGGAAACGGCGCGCCGGCGGCGCCGAGCAGCGCGCCGGAGATCGTCGTGGCGATCAGCTTCATCCGCAGCGACGGCACGCCGGCGCACTCCGCCGCCATCTCGTCGTCCTTGAGCGCGGCCAGGCCGCGGCCCAGCCACGAGTTCTCGATGGCGCGGGCAATCAGCACCGAGCCGATGGCGAGCACCAGCATGACGACGAACAGGTAGCGCTCGTAGCTGGAGAACAGGATGATCTCCTGCGGCCGCATCACGTAGACGCCGCGCGAGCCGCCGACGAACGACCAGTTGACGACGATGGTGTTGAGCACCACGGCGAGCGCCAGCGTCGCGATCGAGAAGAACACCCCTCGCAGCCGCAACGTCAGGTAGCCCATGCCGAGCCCGAGCAGCCCGGCGGCGACCGCGGCGATCGGAATGGTGACCAATAGCGGCCACTGCACCGTCTTGTAGACGATGACGCTGGTGTAGACGCCGGTGGCGAAGAAGGCGGCGACGCCGAAGTTCACGTAGCCCGCATAGCCGCCGAGGATGTTCCACGCCGTCGCCAGCGCCACGAACTGCAGCACGGTGTAGGCGGCGAGGAACGCATAGGAGGAATCGAGCTGGCTGAGCGCGAAATAGAGGACGGCGCTGCCGACGACGCAGATCAGCAGGATCAGCGGAAAGCCCAGGGACGACGCGCGCGCCTTGGCCCCGGATGCGGTGATGGATGGGGAAGTCATCGTCCGAAAATCCCGACAGGCCGCACGGCGAGGGTGATCAGAAGCAGGCCGAAGGCAATCGCCGGCGACCACGAGGGGCCGAGGAACGTCGAGGTCAGGCTTTCGGAGACCCCGAGGATCATCGATGCCACGATGGTTCCGGGCAGGCTGGTCATGCCGCCGAGCACCGTGATGCAGAACACCCGGCCGATGAAGTCGCGGCCGAACGACGGCTCGATCGGCTGGATGATGATCAACAGCGCGCCGGCCAGGATGGCGGTGGCGATCGACAGCCCGAACGCGACCTCCTTGACCTTGACCGGGCTGCCGCCGACCAGGCGCAGCGCCAGCGGGTCCTGCGACACCGCAAGGATCGCCTTGCCGATGAAGGTGCGCGACAGGAAGGCCATGATGACAAGCACCAGGCCAAGGCCGACGACCAGCGGAATGAGCAAGCGCCAGGGGATCGAGATGAAGCCGACCTCGATGGTCGGGCCGATATAGGACGCCTCGACGAAGCGATAATCGACGCCGAAGATCAACAGCAGCGCGACCTCGATGATGAACAGAAGGCCGAAGAAGAACGCGAGCCCTTGCAGGGATTCCTCGCCTCTCTTTTCGAATGCCACGTTGTAGAACCGGTAGAGCAGCCGCCCCACATAGTAAGCCGGGATCATCGCGATCGCGCAGGCCGCAAGCGGGTCGATGCCGAACTGGGTGTTGGCGAAATAGGCGATGAATCCACCCGTCATGATGAACGCCGGGTGGGCGATGTTGACGATGTCGAGCATCCCGAAAACGATGGTGATGCCGACCGCGATCGCGCAATAGAAGCCGCCGAGCAGAATGCCGGAGACGATGGCGTTCGAGAACAGATCGAGACTAAACGTCATATGTCACCCCAGCTATTCCAAGCCCCCGGCTTGGCGCCGGCAAGCGGGTTGGACAGCGGTTGATCCAAAGATGGTCGATCAAGGAAAGGAAGCCCGGCCCCGGCACGCCGGAGCCGGGCCACCCGTTAGCGCTTGACCGATTCGAACGGCACGACGAGATCGCCGGACTTGAACTGCGGCGGGTCGATGATGACCTGCTTGCCGGCCTGCTTGAACTGCTCGACGTCGTTGCCGACGATGCCGCGATACTGGATCAGCAGAATCCGCGGCTTGGCCCACTCGCCGCGGTCGCCGAACTTGATGTCGCCGACCACGGTCGAGAACGAGTTGGTGCGGATGTAGTCGGCGAGCTTCTTGTCGTCGAGCGACTTGACGCCGTTGACCGCCGCCTCGAGGATCTGCATCTCGGCGTAGGCGAACGGCGGGATGTAGAGGCCGAGCGGATCGACGCCGGCCTTCTCGGCGCGCTCCTGATACTTCTTGAGGAACTCGACGACGCCGGGGAAGTTCATCGTCGGCTCGGGGGTGTAGAGGTCGTAGCACACGATGTTGTTGAGCAGCGGACCGAGCTGCTGCTTCAGCGCCGCGAACTGCAGGCCGATCATGCCGCCGCCGACCATGGTGGCGTCGAGGCCGACCTCGTGGATCGCGCGGATCATGCCGGCGGAGTCCGGCGGATAGGAGCCGATGAACAACAGGTCCGGCTTGGTCGCCTTGATGGCGCGAACGATCGAGCCGAAGTCCATGGTGTTCGGCGGATAGCTGCGGTCGTAGACGATCTTGATGCCGGCCTTCTTGGCGTTCTCGCGCGCGCCCTCGAGCGCCAGCACGCCGAACTCGGCGTCGGCGCCGACCAGCGCCACGGTCTTCGGCTTCGGGTTGAGGTTCTGGGCGAGATTGAAGTAGCCGCGCGAGAACTCGAACTTGGCTTCCGGCCCGTTCGGCTGCATCTGGAAATAGCGGTCGTAGCGGAACTGGTCGTTGGCGGCGAGCGCGAACAGCGACAGGAACACCTTGCCCTTCTGCATGACCACCGGCATGGCCGCGGCGGTCGGCACCGTCGCGTAGCCGGACACCACGAGATCGACCTTGTCGATGTCGAGAAGCTTGGTGTAGATCGCGGGCACGGTGGCGGGGTTCGACTGGTCGTCGTAGTTCACCAGCTCGACCTTGCGCCCCAGCAGGCCGCCGCGCGCGTTCACCTCTTCCGCCCAGATCTGATAGGCCAGCAGCGCGGCCTTGCCGCCGCCTGCCAGTCCGCCGGTCAGCGCCATGCCGAAGCCGATCTTGATCGGATTGTTGGCCTGCGCGAGCGCCGGCGTGGCCAAGGGCGCGACCGCGGACCCGGCAAGTGCCAAGGTCTGACGGCGAGTCAACT
>JBDHSY010000104.1:0-8461 GCA_039808405.1 Xanthobacteraceae bacterium | reverse complement strand
CGCGAGCGCCTTGTCGTAGGCATATTGCGGGCCGTTGTCGGCCGGATAGAAGTCGGTGGAGACCGATGGGATCGGCCCGGTGCCGACCTTTGCGAAGTCGCCGAGAAAATTCTCGATGAAGAACGGGATGTTGATCGCGTGCGCGATGGCCTGGCGCACGCGCAGGTCGGCCAGTTCCTTGCGGCGGAAATTGAACTCGATGGTGTTGGTGCGGGGGTTGCCCTCGTTGCCCTTGGTGGTGACGATGAAGCGCTTGTCCTTGGCGAGCCGCGCCGAGTCGGAGATCGTCAGCCCGGAGAACGGGCTGAACAGGATCTGCCCGGCCTCGACCTGCGCCGCCGCCGCCGAGCGGTCGGTGACGACGCGCCAGACGATGCGGTCGAGATAGGGCTGGCCGTTGCGCCAGTAGTTCGGGTTGCGCTCGGCGATGATGTACTGGCCGCGCTCGTACTGCACGAACTTGAACGGACCCGTTCCGACTGGGGCGAGGTTGGCCGGGTTGGTACGGATGTCGCCGGTCTCGTAGATGTGCTTGGCCGAGACGTAGCCGAGGTCGGGCAGCGCGCGCAAAAGCAGGTTGAGCGGCATCGGCCGGTCGTAGCGGAACACGGCGGTCGTGGCGTCCGGCGTATCGACAGCGGTGAGGAACAGTTGCAGCGTCGAGCCGTAGTTGAGGATCTTCTTCCACATCTCGAGCGCGGTGAAGGCGACGTCGGCGGAGGTGAACGGCTTGCCGTCGTGCCAGGTCACGCCCTTGCGCAGGCGGAAGGTGATGCTCTTGCCGTCCTTGGAGGACTCCCAGCTTTCCGCCAGCACGCCGACCGGCTGGCCGGCGGCGTCGAGATCGACCAGCGGCTCCTGAATCTTGCCGCCGATGATGTAGACGCCGGTCGAGGCTTGCAGGCTCGGGTTCAACTGGCGCTGCTCGGCGCCGTAATGCACGGTGAACACGCCGCCTTTGCGCGGCGTCTCCTGGGCGAAGGCGCGCCACGGCGCGACCACGTTGGCGGCGATAGCGGCCGAGGTCATCAGCGCGGCGCGGCGGGTCATCTCGATGCGGTTGAAGCTCATCACGGTCCTCACGGTGCGCCGTTCAGCGGCGCGTATCGATCATTGCTTGACGAAACTGACGATCACGCCGGTGGCGCCGGCCGCCGGCAGGCTGACGACGCCGCCATGCGCCACCGCGCCCGGCAACGTCCGCGCGGTGGCGAGATCGTCGGTGGCGATGACGATGGCTGCCGCGCCCTCCGCCGCCGCGCCCTGCCGCACGGCGTCGGGATAGCGCCGGGCAAAGGCGCCGGCGTCGTAGAACTCGAACGCCGCGCGGCGGCCGCCGGACGCAACGCGGAAGCCGTCGCCGACCGGCTCGACCGGCTGGTCGATCAGCCGCGACAGTTGCGCCGCCGCCGCCTTCGGCGACCGGGCCACGATCTCGACGCGGTTGAGCCGCCGCGCCCCGTTGGCGTGGCGCTGCAATTCGGGAATCCACACCGTCTCGCGGGTGAGGTGCTGGCAGGCGAAGATGCGCAGGCCCCCCGGCGCCTCGTCGAGCGGCCAGGTGAAGATGTTGAACGCCGCCTCGCCCTTGCTCCCGTCGGGCAGATCGACCGGGCGGCTGAATGACAGCGGACCGCCGCCGGCAAGACCGCGCGCCTTCAGCTCGGTGACGCCGGCGGCGGCGTCATCGGTGGTGAAGGCGGTGCGCTCGATGCCCTCGCGGCCCTTCAGGAAGGCGACGGTCGGCTGGTTGTGTTCGGTCTCGTTGAGGATGCCGAGCAGCTCGATGTAGTCGTCGCCGAACACGATGGTGTGGTTGCCGGAGCCGAGATGCGCCGAATGGGTGCCGCGCGGCGACAGCGTGAAGCCGAGCCGTTGCCAGGCGGCTGCCGCGGCGTCGAGATCGCGGACGGCAACGACGACGTGGTCGAGACCGAGAATGTGTTTCAGCGCCATGGCAGGTCCTCGAAATGGCAAGTCCTTGAACGCAGGTCCCGATAGGAGGCGCACCCGTTCCGTCTCGCGGATCGGGGCGTGCCTCCATGGTGCGTCGATTGAAGGAACAGTGGATTTTTTTACTAGCGGGTGCAAGATAAGCCGCTTAAAAAAGTGCTTTATGCCAAAGCGGCGTTGGCCGTTGGCATATCTTTCTCCGAAAGCGCGCCCTGCGGCGAGCGTCGGGCAGCGCGATTGCGGCTGTCCCGGCGCGGTGCTAGATCGCCCCGCATGGATGCCTCCTCCCGGCCGTCGCACGATGCCGCGGTCGCGCGCGATCTCGCTCTGCTCGGTCTGCCTCCCGACAACTGGCCGGCCACGGTGCCCGGCCCGGACGGCACGCCGGCGCGCGATGTTCTCGTGGTCGGCGCCGGCATGAACGGCATTGCCGCCGCCGCGAGCCTGACCTTCAAGGGCGTGCGCAACATCGCGGTGATCGATTCAGCCGCGCCCGGCCGCGAGGGGCCGTGGCTGACCTACGCGCGGATGGGCACGCTGCGTTCGCCCAAGACGCTGCCGGGGCCGGCGCTCGGCATTCCCTCGCTGACCTATCGCGCCTGGCACGAGGCGCGCTTCGGCGTGGCCGACTGGGAGGCGCTGTACAAAATTCCCAATGCGTTATGGGTCGATTATCTGTCGTGGTTGCAGCGCGTGCTGGCGTTGCCGGTCACGCATCGGCTGGCGCTGGAGAGGCTGGAGCCGGCGGGACGTTTCTTGCGCGCGACGCTGGCCGGCGAGGATGGCGCCCGCGTCGTGTTCGCCCGCCGCGTGGTGCTGGCGACCGGGCGGCGCGGCGCCGGCGGCGATGTCTGGCCGGCCTTTGTCGATCGCTCGCTTGTGCCGGAGCTTGCCGCCCATACCAACGACGATATCGATTTTACGCGGCTGCGCGGCAAATCCATTGCCATCGTCGGCGGCGGAGCTTCGGCCTGGGACAATGCCGCGACCGCACTGGAGCAGGGCGCGGCCCGCGTCGACATGTATGTGCGCCGCGCCGTGCTGCCGCAGGTCAACAAGGGGCGCGGCTCGGCCTATCCGGGCTTCATGGTTGGCTGGGACGCGCTGCCCGATGCGATACGCTGGCGCATCATGGTCTATCTCGACGACGTGCAGTCGCCGGTGCCGCACGAGACGGTGCATCGCACGCTGGCGCAGCCCGGCTTTCACATCCACCTCGGCGCCGCCGTCGAGGCGGTCGCGCGCGACGGCGCCGGGGTCGCGGTGCGCCTCGAGGGCGATCCCGTGCCGGGGCGCCACGATTTCCTGATCGTGGCGACCGGCTTTGCCGTCGAGCCGCGCGCCATTCCCGAACTGGCGGCGTTCGCCGAGGACATCGCCACCTGGGGCGACCGCTACGCGCCGCCGCCCGCTCTGCGCCGCGATCACCTGGCGCGCTACCCTTATCTCGGGCCGGGGTTCGAACTGGCCGAGCGCTCGCCCGGCCGGCAGCCGCAACTGGCCCATATCCACCTCGTCAATCATGGCGCTTTCCTCAGCCATACGGCGATCGCCAGCGACATTCCCGGCGTCAACATCGCCGCCGAGCGCGTCGCGACCGCGATCACGCAGTCGCTGTTTTGCGAGGACATCGATGCGCTCGCGGCCCGGCTCGAAGCCTTCGACGAGCGGGAGCTGGAAGGCACGCCGTTCCACGTGCCGCAGGCGCGGCGCTAGAGCGCGCTTCGGCCGGATTGAATCAGAGAGGCGACCCGCTCCCTCCGGCGTCATGCCCGCGCTTGTCGCGGGCATCCACGCCTTGGCGGCGGTTCCAGGAGTGAAGACGTGGATGGCCGGGACAAGCCCGGCCATGACGATTTCAATATGATCGGAATAAACTCCAGGTCCCTCGTGTCCCGGACGCGGCGCGGCATGACATGCCGCGCTGCTGATCCGGGACCGCTCCAATCGCAGGATCCGCAACGGTCCCGGGTCTGCGTCGCAGCGCTGCACGCTGCACCGCGCCCGGGACACGATAACCTAGCGGCCGCATGCGCCGGCCGTCGCCGCGCCCGGCAAATTGTGCCGCGCCCGGCAAATTCGCTCTGGGCGTGGCCCCCGCGTGCTCGCTCAAATCATTGAAATCTATGGCGCTCTGCCGTGGCACGGGGTTTGCGTGAGAAGCGGGAGCAATTCCTGGCTGGCCGCACGGCCGCCGCGTAACCTCGGAGACGATGGATGGGTATCTTCGGCGCTCTCACCACCTCGGTGGCCGGCCTTCGCGCAGGCTCCTATGCGCTCGAAAACATTTCCGGCAACATCGCCAACTCGCAGACCACCGCCTTCAAGCGCATCGATACCAGTTTCCTCGACCTGATCCCGGAAACCGGCGTCAGCCAGCAGCTGGCCGGCAGCGTCACCACCGCCTCGCGCTCCACCAACACGGTGCAGGGCGGCGTGCAGGCGGCCTCGGTCTCGACCTACATGGCGATCAACGGCTCCGGCTTCTTCGTGGTGCAGAAGCCCGGCAACTTCGTCGACAACAACCCGGCCTTCACCGGCGTCGACATGTATACCCGCCGCGGCGATTTCACCCTCGACAAGAACGGCTACCTGGTCAACGGCGCCGGCTACTACCTCGAAGGCATCTTGATCGACCCGACCACCGGCAACCTCGCCGGCAGCGCGCCGAACGTGCTGAAGTTCGAGAACAACCTGCTGCCGGCGCGGGCCACCACGCGCATCGAATACCGCGCCAACCTCGCCAACTATCCGCTCACCAACAAGCACGACACGGCCATTCCCGGCTCCGAACTGCTCAACCCCGCCGGCTTCACCAACGATCCGACGACGGGCGGCACCGGGGCGGGCGACGGCGTGGTGATCGGCAGCGAGGTGCAGACCTTCATCGACGAATCGATCGCCGGCGGCTCGGTGACCGCCTACGACACCTCCGGAACGCCGGTGAACCTGCAACTGCGCTGGGCCAAGATCGACAGCGCCGCCAGCGGCGGCGCCGACACCTGGAACCTGTTCTACCAGGTCGACGGCAATGCCACCGGCACCAATGTGGCCTGGAAGAACGTCGGCGAGGTTTCACCTTCGGTCCCAACAACCAGCTCAATCCCCCGGTGCCGTCGGTGACGCTGACCACCGCGGTGGTCGGCGGCATCTCGATCGGCAGCCCGGTGATCAATTTCGGCACCGGCGGCGTGACGCAATATGCCGACACCAACGGCAACGTGCAGGTCAACCAGATCCAGCAGGACGGCTACCCGGCCGGGCACCTGCAGTCGGTTTCGATCGGCAGCAACGGCCGCATCGTCGGCAACTACTCCAACGGCCGCAACCTCGACCTTGCCGAGGTGGTGCTCGCCAACTTCAACGGTCCCGACTTCCTGCGCCGCGTCGATGGCGGTGCGTTCGAGGTCACCGACCGCTCCGGGCAGGCGATCTTCGGCCACGGCGGCACCATCGTCGGCTCGTCGCTGGAAGGCTCCAACGTCGATATCGCCGACGAGTTCACCAAACTGATCATCACCCAGCAGGCCTATTCGGCCAACACCAAGGTCATCACCACCTCGAACTCGATGGTGCAGGATCTGATCAACGTCATCCGCTGACACGTCTTGCGTACGGGACGCTAGCTCATGGGCCTCAGTCAGGCACTGTTCACGGCGATGTCGGGGCTGCGCGCCAATCAGGCGGCGCTGGCGCTGGTGTCGTCCAACGTCGCCAATGCCGAGACGCCGGGCTATGTCCGCAAGGACTCGGTGCAGGTCGCCGCCACCGCCGGCGAGATGGGCACCGGGGTGCTGGTCACCGGCGTCAACCGCACGCTCGACCAGTATATCCAGAGCCAGTTGCGCACCGAACTGTCGGGCGCCTCCTATGCGGGCGTGCGCGCCTCGTTCCTGTCGAGCCTGCAAAGCATTTACGGCAATCCGGGCTCGACCGGCACCATCGAAGCGGCCTTCAACGGTTTCACCAACGCCTTGCAGGGGCTCTCGACCAGCCCGGATTCGGCATCGGCGCGCATCACCGCCGTCAATGCCGCCGCCATGCTGGCCCAGCAGCTCAACGTCGCCTCGCAGGGCATCCAGACGCAGCGCTCCAACGCCGACGCCGGCATCGCCGACAGCGTGCGCGTCGCCAACAACGCGATGGCCCAGATCGCCACCATCAACGGCCAGTTGCTGCGCGGCGGCGCGACCGACGCCTCGACCGCGGCGCTGCTCGACCAGCGCGACCAGTATATCGAGCAGCTGGCGCAACTGATGGACGTCAAGGTCATCGCCAACGAGAACAACCAGGTGACGGTGTTCACCTCGGCCGGCGTGCAACTCGTCGGCACGCAGGCCGCGAAGCTCTCGTTCCAGGCGCAGGGCATGATCACGCCGCAGTCGCAGTGGAATTCCGACCCGGCCAAGAGCACGCTCGGCTCGCTCACCATCGACTTTCCGAACGGCGGCAGCATGGACCTGATCGCCTCGAACGGCATCCGCTCGGGCAAGATCGCGGCCTATTTCGAGCTGCGCGACAAGACCCTGGTGCAGGCGCAGGCGCAGCTCGACCAGTTGGCGGCCTCGATGGCGAGCGCGCTGTCGGACAAGACCACCGCGGGCGAGGAGGCGAGCGTCGGCGCGCAGGACGGTTTCGATCTCGACCTCGCCGGAATGCGCAACGGCAACACCATCCACCTCACCTATACCGACGTCGCAACCGGCACCCGGCACAATCTCTCGATCATCCGCGTCGACGATGCGAGCGTGCTGCCGCTGCCGCAGTCGGCCACCGCCGATCCCAAAGATCAGGTGATCGGCATCGACTTCTCGGGCGGCATGGCGTCCGTGGTCGCGCAGCTCAATGCCGCGCTGGGGCCGGCTTTGCAGTTTTCCAACCCGGCCGGCGACGGCTTGCGCATTCTCGACGACGGCGCCGCCAACACGGTGAAGGTCGACGCCGCCTCGGTGACGAAGACGGTCGATGTGCTGGCCGGCGGCGATCCGCAATTGCCGCTGTTCACCGATGGCGGCTTCATCTATTCGGGCGGCTTCACGGCCTCCGGCGCGCAGCAGAACGGCTTTGCCGCCCGCATATCCGTCAACACGGCGCTGCTTGCCGATGCGGCGCGGATGGTGATCTACGATGCCGGCACGGCCGCCGGCGACACCGCGCGGCCGGACTTCATGTTCAACCGGCTGACCTCCGGGATCGACACCTTCGCCCCGGCGACCGGCATCGGTTCGACCACCTCGCCCTATCGCGGCACGATCCTCACCTACATCCAGCAGGTGATGGGAATGCAGGGCGACGCGGCGATTGCCGCCCAGCAACTGTCCGACGGGCAGAACGTGGTGCTCAACACGCTGCAACAGAAGATGGACGCGGTGTCGGGCGTCAATATCGACGAGGAGATGGCGCACCTTCTGGCGTTGCAGAACGCCTATGGCGCCAATGCACGGGTGATGGCCGCGGTGCGCGACATGTATACGATGCTGCTGCAGAGCATGTGAGGACGATGATGGCAATCGACGGCGTCGGCGCGCGCACCTCCTATCTGGCTTATCCGCTGCTCAACATGAAATCGCAGCTCGACGTGCTGAGCCAGCAGCTCGCCACCGGCAAGCGCTCCGACAGCTATGCCGGGCAGGGCGTCGATCGCGGCCTCGCCGTGGGCCTGCGCGCGCAGCTGTCGCTGTTCGATGCGTTTTCCTCAACCGCGACCAACGTCAAGACGCGGCTCAATCTCGCCAGCCTGTCGTTGAAGGGCCTGGGCGACATCAGCAGCCAGATCAAGACCGCCGCGCACAACGCCGATCTCACCGTCAACGCAAGCGGCCAGACCATGGGCCAGGTCAACGCCCGCGGCGCCTTCGAGGATGCGCTGGCGCTGCTCAACACCCAGTCGGGCGGGCGCTATCTGTTCTCCGGCCGCGCCACCGACACGCCGGCGACAGCGCCGTCCGATCTGATCTTCAACGGCGACGGCGTGCGCGCCGGACTGATCCAGGTGATCGACGAGCGCCGTCAGGCCGATGTCGGCGACGGTCTCGGCCGTCTCGTAGTGTCGGCGCCGACGACCTCCTCGGTGGCGCTCGGCGAGGATGCGGCGGGCTCGCCGTTCGGCCTCAAGCTCAACGGGGTGGTGTCGCGGCTCGACGGCGCGACGGTGACCGGGCCGGCCGGGGTGCCGCCCGAACTCAGCGTCGATTTCAGCGCCGCCACGCTGGCGGAGGGCGACGACATCGCCGTGTCGTTCAAGCTGCCCGATGGCAGCTTCGAGACCGTGATGCTGACGGCGACCACCGCCGATCCGGCGCCGGCCGGCGGTTTTACCATCGGCGCCGATGCCGACACCACGGCTGCGAACTTCGGTCAGGCGTTGACCGGCGCCGTGGACAAACTCGCCCACACCGCGCTGGTGGCCGCCTCGGCGATGGCCGCCGGCGACGACTTCTTCAAGTCCGACCCGCCGCAGCGCGTCGCCGGCGCGCCGTTCCACAGCGCCACCGCGCAGATCGACGGC
>JBDHSY010000103.1:0-8467 GCA_039808405.1 Xanthobacteraceae bacterium | reverse complement strand
CAAGCTGACCGAGGTGCAGGCCGACGCCATTCTCAACATGCGGCTGCGGTCCCTGCGCAAGCTGGAGGAGATGGAGATCCGGCGCGAGGACAAGGCGCTGCGCACTGAATTGAAGGACGTCAAGGCGGTGCTCGCCTCGGAGGCGAAGCAGTGGGCCAAGGTTGCCGAACAGGTGGGCAAGGTGCGCGACATGTTCGGGCCGAAGACGCCGCTCGGCAAACGCCGCACCCAGTTCGCCGAGGCGCCCGAGCACGACCTCGCGGCCATCGAGGAGGCGCTGGTCGAGCGCGAGCCGGTCACGGTGGTGGTGTCCGACAAGGGCTGGGTGCGCACGCTCAAGGGGCACGGCGCGGACGTGTCGAACCTGTCGTTCAAGACCGACGACCGGCTGGCTTACGCGTTTCCGGCGGAGACCACCTCGAAACTTCTGCTGCTTGCCACCAACGGCCGCTTCTATACGCTGGACGTTGCAAAGCTGCCCGGCGGCCGCGGCCACGGCGAGCCGATCCGCATGTTCATCGACATGGAGCAGGACGCCGCCCCCGTCTCGATCTTCGTCGCGACCGGCGGCCGCAGGTTTCTGGTCGCGAGCCACGAAGGGCAGGGCTTTATCGTCAACGAGGACGACTGCATCGGCAATACGCGCAAGGGCAAGCAGGTGCTCAACGTGCAGCCGCCCAACGAGGCGTGCGCCATCGCCACCGTTGCGGGCGACATGGTCGCGGTGATCGGCGACAACCGAAAAATGCTGGTGTTCGGCCTCGACCAGGTGCCGGAGATGGCGCGCGGCCGCGGCGTGCGGTTGCAGCGCTACAAGGACGGCGGGCTGTCCGACGTCGCGACCTTCGCGGCGAAGGAGGGTTTGACCTGGCGCGATTCCGCCGGCCGCGAGTTCAGCGCCAGCTTTAAGGAGCTGGCCGATTGGCGCGGCAACCGCGCCGATGCCGGCCGGCTTGCGCCAAAGGGGTTTCCGAAATCGAACCGGTTCGGGCGCGGCGTCGAGTAGTCTTTATCCCTCCCCCGCTTGCGGGGGAGGGGAGGGTGGGGGCCGTTAAGACGTGGATGCAGGATGTGGATGCCCGCACCGCAGACAAGTCCGCGCAGTCTGCGGCTGCCATGGCCGGGCATGACGCAAGCGGAAACGGCGCGAACGAGATTCTATTCGGCTGACTGGCCGTCGCCGTCGATGCGGACCCAGCCGCTGGCGGCAAGCCGCTGCTGCGGCAGGAAGCGGCTCTTGTAGTCCATCTTGCCGGATCCTTCGATCCAGTAGCCGAGATAGACGTAAGGCAGGCCGAGCCGGCGGGCGCGGGCGATGTGGTCGAGGATCATGAAGGTGCCGAGCGAGCGGTGCTCCTGCTCCGGCTCGAAGAACGAATAGACCATCGACAGGCCGTCGTTGAGGACGTCGGTCAGCGCCACCGCGATCAGTTCGCCGCGCTGCCGCGACAGCCGGCCGCCCGGCACGCTGCGGCGATACTCGATGATGCGGGTTTCGACGTGGCTGTCTTCCACCATCATCGAATCGTCGAGCACCGTCATGTCGGCCATGCCGCCGTGGCGGTGGCGCGCGTCGAGATAGGCGCGGAAGATCGAATACTGTTCCGAGGTGGCCACCGCGCCGCGCTGCTCGCCGACGATGTCGTCGTTGCGGGCGAGGATGCGGCGGAAGCTGCGCGAGGGGCGAAACTCGTCGGCCATCACCCGCACCGAGACGCAGGCGCGACACTGGTCGCAGGCCGGACGGTAGGCGATCGACTGGCTGCGGCGGAAGCCGCCATGGGTCAACAGATCGTTCAGTTCGCCGGCCTTCTCGCCGACCAGATGGGTGAACACCTTGCGCTCGTAGCGTCCCGGTAAATAAGGGCAGGGCGAGGGTGCGGTCAGGTAGAACTGCGGTGTGTCGCGCGAATGCTGGGTCACGGCTGCCGTCAACCTCCGCCTGCGGCGCACGGCCGATGCGGCCGCGCATGAATCATCGCTGCGCCGCCGCGTCCGGTCAATGAAATTGCGCCGGGCAAGGCCGTCTTTCGCTTATGGCCGTTCGGGGTTGTTGATGACCACGGTTCCCAGCACGAAGTCGTGCAGCAGCCGGCGCCGGCCGTTGAACAGGCCGACCAGCAGGATCAGCGGCGTCAGCACCGAGACCGACACCCAGAACACTACGGCGTGGGTGGCGCCGAGCAGGAAATAGGCCGGCTCGCCGAACCAGGTGCGCATCTGCAGGCCGAGCGTGCGCATGCCGACGGTCGCCGAATGCGGGCCGCCGAGGGTGAAGCCGTAATAGGCGAGCGCCCAGATCACCGAGGCCGGCGACAACAGCCAGAACAGCGCCCAGCCGAGGCCGAAGGTCACGAGGCCGAACACCGCGATGAAGATCACCGCCAGAATCAGCGGGATCGCCAGGATCACGAGGTCGATCAGGAAGGCGATGACGCGCCGCGTCAGCACGCCGCGGAACAGGTCCGGCCGGACGTCCGGGTCGTAGGCGGCCTCCGCGCCGTTGCGCCAGGCGGTGTCGTTATAGGAAGGGCGTTGCGACGAATCGGACATGGCCGGCCTCCGGGGTCTCGTCCCGCAGATGGCGACGCCCGGCCCTTCGCACAAGAGGGGGGCGGGCTGGCCTCAGTCGCGGCCGCGGATCATCGTCGCCGCCTTGGGCGCGAAGTAGGTCAAAACCCCGTCGGCGCCGGCGCGCTTGAACGCCGTCAGGCTTTCCAGAATGGCGCGGTCGCCGTCGATCCAGCCGTTGGCGGCGGCGCCGGCGATCATGGCGTACTCGCCGGACACCTGGTAGGCGAAGGTCGGCATGCCGAAGGCGTCCTTCACGCGGCGGACGATGTCGAGATAGGGCAGGCCGGGCTTGACCATCACCATGTCGGCGCCCTCGGCGATGTCGAGTTCGACCTCGCGCAGCGCCTCGTCGGTGTTGGCGTAGTCCATCTGGTAGGTGCGCTTGTCGCCGGTCAGCGCCTTGGCCGAGCCCACGGCATCGCGGAACGGGCCGTAGAAGGCCGAGGCGTATTTGGCCGCATAGGCCATGATCTGCACGTCGGTGAAGCCGGCCTCGTCCAGCGCCTCGCGGATGGCGCCGACGCGGCCGTCCATCATGTCGGAGGGCGCGATGATGTCGCAGCCGGCTTCCGCCTGCACCAGCGCCTGCCGCACCAGCACCGCCACCGTCTCGTCGTTGAGGATCTTGCCGTCGGCGATCAGGCCGTCGTGGCCGTGGCTGGTGAAGGGGTCGAGCGCCACGTCGCACAATACGCCGAGGTCGGGAAATTCCGTCTTGATCGCGCGCACCGCCTGACACACCAGGTTGTCGGGATTGAGCGCCTCGCTGCCGGTCTCGTCGCGCACCGCCGGGTCGGTATAGGGAAACAGCGCGATGCACGGGATGGTGAGGCGCATCGCCTCCTCCGCGGCGCGCACCGCCTGGTCGACGCCGAGCCGCTCGACCCCCGGCATCGACGGCACCGCGACGCGCGTGCCGGTGCCGGCCGTCACGAACAGCGGCCAGATCAGGTCGTCGGTGGTGAGCACATGCTCGCGCACGAGGCGCCGCGCCCATTCGCTCTTGCGGTTGCGGCGCGGGCGCACCGTGAGGTCGAGCGAGGCGGTCCGCGTCGCCGGGCGTGCCTCCGGACGGTGCGGCGGGGTATCGCGCATCTCGATCGGCCGGCCGAACTTGATCGCCATGTCCCTCATCTCCACGATTGCGGCGCGGTATCGGTGAGGTTTATCACCTCGGGCCCGGCCGGGGAACAGATTGATTTTACCGCGCGGGACGTGAAATGAGAGCCTGATCGAACTTCTTTGGATCAGACTCTTCGATTATCTCTTGTTTGAGCATGATCTTTTTCCGAAAACCGGTTCCCACTTTTCGGAATCATGCTCTAAACAGGCTCGTCCGTTGCCGTGCCGCCGTTCCCAGGGGGCCGGTCGAGAGCCACAGCGAGACAGAGCCTGTATGCCTGACCCTTCACCGCGGCAATTCGATCGACACGCGAGGAGCCCGGATGCGCTGGCGTCGGGGCTGGCCGAGGCGGCGCACGACGTCTGGACCCGGCGCCTGGTGTTGTTCCTGCGCGTCATGGCGGTGCTGTCGATGGTCAAGGGCCTCTATCACTGGGGGCTGGTGACCGGCTTTGTCGGTGGCGGCGACGAGGCGTTCGAGGTGCAGACGCTGGCCTGGCAGACGGCGACGATCTATTTCGCCGTCATCGAGCTTGTCGCCGCCGTCGGGCTGTGGCTCGCCACGCCCTGGGGCGCGGTGATCTGGCTGACAACGGTGGTCTCGACGGCGGTGATCGAACTGATGTTTCCGGCGATCTACGGCGGCAGCCTGATCGTCGTCGGCATCGAGTCGGTGCTGCTCGCACTCTATCTGGTGCTGGCGTGGATGGCGGCGCAGGAACGTCCGCCGTGATTTGAGGCTTTTGCTTTACGATTTATCGCCGTCCCGGACGCAGTCGCCGGTTACGGTTTGGCGAGGAACCTTAAAGCCTCCCTTCAAATTGCGCGCATCCTGTCCGCAAATGCGACAGGGGATCAGACGAAGCGTGAACGGGGCCTTCCAACAGTCAACGACGCGTTACGAAATGCCTCGATTTTGTACAGACAATCAATGATTTACCGTTTCAAATAAACCTTCTCTTTATGGTGTTGTTTAAGCTGATCTTCAAACGCGCTCCCTAGGTTGCGGCTCACAGGCGGAACGAAAAAGTTCTTGCCGCATAAGTCGAAAAAACGACAACAGGGGAAGTGTCATGATCAAAGCCGCAACGGCCATCGAGCCTGCGAAACGGGACGCAGACGCTCCTGCGGTGCAGCCGCTCTACCTCGAAGCATTGACGCTGGTGGAGCGGCTGCATCGCCGGCTGCTCGACGTCATCAAGGACGAGTTCGATCGCCGCGGCCGCTCCGACATCAATTCGGTGCAGGCGCTGCTGCTCTACAACATCGGCGACAAGGAATTGACGGCGGGCGAATTGCGCACGCGCGGCTACTACCTCGGCTCGAACGTGTCGTACAATCTCAAGAAACTCGTCGAGCTCGGTTTCCTCGATCATCAGCGCTCGCGCATCGATCGCCGCTCGGTCCGCATCAGCCTCACCGCCAAGGGGCAGGAGATCCGCCACATCGTCGAGGCGCTGTATCAGAAGCACGTCAGGACGGTGGAGCAGGTCGGCGGCATCTCCAACGACGAGTTCGCGAGCCTCAACAAGTCGCTGCATCGGCTCGAGCGGTTCTGGACCGACCAGATCCTCTACCGGCTCTGAGCCGCCTCGAAAGCCACGACATCCGGCCAGCCGGCGCAAGACCGGCGGCCCCCAGAGCTTCGCATCTGGCGGACTCAGAAAGCGAAGCTCTGGATTACTTTTGTCGCGTTTTCTTCACGCGAACCGGTTTCCACCCTCGGGTCAAGCCCGAGGGCATGCTTCGCTCGAAAACGCTTCGGTCAATAATAACTTCCCCACTGCGCCGGCCCCGGTTTCCGGGGCGCGGCGCGCCTTGTTTGCCGGCGGCGCCGAAGAGCGCAAGGGGGCGGCCCGCGCCGGCCGGCCCGGCCATTCAGAGTCGTTCCGCGAAAAGTGCGTTTCCATTTTCTTGCATTCATCGGTCGCCGCGAACGCGGCAACCTCCGGGCGATCCCCATCCGCACAGAGGAGGCCGATATGGGACATCCGCTCCGTTACGCGCTGGCCGCGGCCGCCCTACTTGCTTCCGCCGCGTGCGCGGCCGCCCAGCCGGCAGGCGGCACGCTGAAGGTCGGCGTGCTCACCGACACGTCTTCCGTGTATGCCGATTTCGGCGGGCAGGGCTCGATCGTCGCCGCCCAGATGGCCATCGACGATCTGCGGAGCAAGCTCGGCAACTACAAGCTCGAACTGGTCTTCGCCGATCACCAGAACAAGGCCGACGTCGGCATGGAGATCGCGCGCCGCTGGTTCGATCAGGAGGGTGTCGATGCGATCGTCGACCTGCCCAATTCGAGCGTGGCGCTGGCGGTGCAGAACCTGGCGCGGGACCGCCAGAAGGTGCTGCTGATCACCAGCGCGCTCGCCTCCGACATCACCGGCAAGGCGTGCTCGCCGACCACCGCGCACTGGACCTACGATACCTACTCGCAGGCCCACGTCACCGGCAGCGCCATCGTCGGTCAGGGCGGCGACACCTGGTACTTCCTCACGGCCGACTATGCCTTCGGCCATTCGTTCGAGCGCGATACCACCGACGTCGTCAAGGCGGCGGGCGGCAAGGTTCTGGGCGCGGTGCGCCATCCCCTGAACACCGCCGACTTCTCGTCGTTCCTGCTGACGGCGCAGTCGTCCAAGGCCAAGATCATCGGTCTGGCGAACGGCGGCAACGACATGGTGACGGCGATCAAGCAGGCGAGCGAGTTCGGCATCGGCAAGGCCGATCAGAAGCTGGCGGCGCTGTTGATCTACATCACCGACGTCCACAGCCTCGGCCTGAAGACCGCGCAGGGGCTCATTCTGACCTCGCCGTTCTACTGGGATCAGAACGACGCCACCCGGGAATGGAGCCGCCGCTTCATGGAGCGCCACAAGCGGGTGCCCACCATGGTCCAGGCGGCCGCCTACAGCGCGGTGTCGCACTACCTCAACGCGGTCTCCAGCGCCGGCACCAAGGACGCCGCGGCGGTGATGAAGGCGATGCGCGACACGCCGATCAACGATTTCATGACCCGCAACGGCAAGCTGCGCGAGGACGGCCGGGTGATCCGCGACATGTATCTGTTCCAGGTCAAGACGCCGGCCGAGTCGACCCACGCTTTCGACTACTACAAGCTGCTCGATACGGTGCCCGGCGAAAAGGCGTTCCGCCCGCTTTCGGAAAGCCAGTGCCCGCTGGTGAAGGGCAAATAAGCGCGACGCCGCGAACAGCCTCAGGACGCGGAGCGAGCCGGCGTGGCGCGTGCGGCGCCGGTGCGCGCCGCCCACAGGTCGCGGACGAAAGCGGTGAACGCCTGCACGCTCGGCGACATGTAGCGTGCCGACGGCCGCACGATATAGACCGAGCTGACGTCGGCCTGAAACGCCTCCAGCACCGCGACCAGCCGGCCCGCCCGCAGGTCGTCCTCGACGTGAAACCGGTAGAAGCCGGCAATCCCGAGACCGCCGATGCATGCGTCGCGCAGCACGTCGCCGGTGTCGGACAGGAAGCGGCTTTTGACCGGCTGGTCGATGATCTCGCCGTTCACTTTGAAGCGCCACGTTTCGCCGTAAGGCGAACTGATCCCGCCGAGGCAGCGATGCATGGCGAGGTCCTTCGGCGCTTGCGGCACGCCGTGGGTTGCGAGGTAATCCGGCGAGGCGCACAGCACCGACGGCGCGGCGCCGATCCGGACCGCTTCGTTGCTGCTCATATGGTCGAGCATCATGCGGATCGCGACATCGACGCCGTTCTGCAAAAATTCGAGGTTGGCGGTGGTGACGCGCAGTTCGACGCGCAGGTCGGGGTGTTTTCGGAGAAAATCGGGCAGCGCCGGCGACAGGATGCGGCGGGTGAAGGAGGGCGGCGACACGATGCGTAGGCGGCCGCGCAGTTCGCCGGGACACAGGCTGTTCTCGACCACGCCGTCGAGCTGGTCGAGGACGGCCCGGCAATGCTGGTAGAAACTGGTGCCGGCATCGGTCAGCGTCACGCGCCGGGTGGTGCGCAACAACAGGTTGGTCTTGAGGCGCGCCTCCAGCACATCGACATGCTTGCTGACGGTCGAGACCGCGAGCCGCAGGTTGCGCGACGCGGGTGCGAAGCCGCCGGTCTCGACCACCGTCACGAAGCTGCGGAATGCGGCGATCGGCACGGAATCGAAGCGCCGCGACTGCGAGATTTGCAGGATAGGCTGCCGGGTTTCGGCCTCGGAGGACCGCGGCCGCGCCTTGTCATTCATGGCCGAACCGCGAAAACTGCGTTTCCATTTTTCCCAATTACCGGCCTTTGCCGGCCGGAGCAATGTCGCGGCATGGGGTCGGCGCCGGCCTGCGGCGCCGTGCCGGACGGTTTGCGAAGGATGAAGTCCAATGACGGTTCATGACGTTTACCGGGAGCAGTCGTTTGGAACCCGGCTCGGCTTCGGCCGCGCGCTGGCGCTGCTGATGATCGACATGCAGCGCGGCTTCGCCCGGCCCGAGGCGTTCGGCGGCTACAATATCGCCAGCGCCATCTCGCACGCCGCCACCTTGCTCGCCGCCGCGCGGGCGGCGGCGCTGCCGGTCGCCCATGTCTGTTTCCAGGTGCAGGAGGGCGGCGTCAACCTTGGGCCGTTCGGCCTCAAGGTGCCCAACCTGGCGCGGCTGACGTGCGATGCCGACGATACCCGCTTCGTCGATGCCGTGGCGCCGATCCCCGGCGAATATGTCGCCACCAAGCAGCATGCGTCGGCGTTTTTCGGCACCACGCTGGCGCCATGGCTGTTGTCGCGGCGCGTGGACACCTT
>JBDHSY010000102.1:0-8476 GCA_039808405.1 Xanthobacteraceae bacterium | reverse complement strand
CTGCGCCTGCGGCCAGCCGTCCTCGGTCGGATACAGCAAAAACCCCGCGAAGGTCAGCCCCGGCGTCGCGGCGATGGCGCGCGCCAGCGTCACGGCTTCGGCGGGCGTCTCGACGCCGGCGCGCTTGCGCCCGGTGTCGCACTCCACCACGACGGGCAGCGACCGCTCCGCGAGCGCCGCCGCCCGCGTCAGCCCCGCCACCATCGTCGGGTTATCGGCGGCGACGGTGACGCGGGTGCCGCGCAGGAGCCGCCCGAGCCGCGCCATTTTCTCCTCGCCGAGGAGGTTGTAGCTGATCAGGATGTCGTCGAGCCCGGCGTCCGCCATCACCTCGGCCTCGCCGAGCTTCTGGCAGGTGATGCCGCTGGCGCCGGCCTCGACCTGCATCTGCGCCAGGAGCGGGCTCTTGTGGGTCTTGATGTGCGGACGGTTGGCGAGGCCCGCTTTGTCGCACAGATCCTGCACGCGGGCGATGTTGCGCGCGACGCGCTCCATGTCGATGACCACGGCCGGGGTGCCGTAGTCGCGGGCGATCCTCGCCGCCAGCGCCGTGGTCATGGCGCCCTTTTCGCAGCCGTCCCGTGCGACAGGCGCGGCAGCTCGAACACCTCGCCGTCGTAGCCGGCGTCGGCCGGAATCCGCAGTTGATAGGTGTCTTCGCCGACGGTCATCTCGGGAAGGACGGTGACGACCGGCTTGGCGCGTGCATCCTGCAACGCGGTCGCGACGTCGGGGTAGCGGCCGAGCTTGATGAGATTGCGCATGGTGGGAAACACCACCTTGAAGCGACCTGCCTTGTCGGCCTCGATCGCCGCGCGCGGCGACAGCCATAGCGAGTTGACGAGTTCATGGCCGTCGTGCTGGCCGACCTGGCCCGAGGGGGCCGCCGCCATGAAGAAATAGGTGTCGAAGCGCTTGGGCTCCTGCAACGGCGTGATCCAGTGCGCGAACGGCACCAGCAGGTCGAGCGCCAGCACGAGGCGCTCCTGCGCCAGGATATCGGAGAACGCCGCACGGCCCTCGGCCAGCGCCGCGCGCTGCGCGCGCTCGATGTCGCGCATGCGCTCGGCCGGCACGGTCTCCGTGCTGCCGCGCGGCCGCGCCAGCAGGTGGCCGGATTCCTCGAACGTCTCGCGCACCGCGGCGATGCGCAGGCCGAGCGCCGCCTCGTCGAGGCCGTTGGCGCCGCCGTAAAACTCCGGCCGCGCCACCACCACGGCATCGTCGCGGTCGAGGCTGCCGCCGGGAAACACCAGCGCGCCCGACGAAAACTCGATTCTGCGATGGCGCTCGACCATGAACACCTCAAGGCCATCGGCGGCATCGCGCAGCAGCACCATGCTCGCGGCAAAGCGCAGCGACTTGTCGATCGCCGGCACCGTATCTCCACTCATCGGCAACTCCGTTCCGTTCCTATCGTTCGACCGCCAGCGCCGCGCGGCGGTCGGTCCGCGCCACCCGCGACAACAGGTATTCGATTTCTTCCTTCGCCGGCGCGGACAAGCGCGGCGCCGGCTTGCGCTGCGCGTCCGAGGCAATCAGCCCGCGCCGGCGCAAAATATACTTGCGCACGGCCAGCCCGATGCCCTGTTGCTGCTCGTAGCGGATCAGCGGCAGGTGCGCGTCGAACAGATCGTGCGCGGCATCGCGGCTGCCTTCCTTCGACAGCCGCACCACGTCGAGCAGCATCTCGGGAAAGGCATAGCCGGTCATCGCGCCGTCGGCGCCGCGCTCCATCTCGAAGTCGAGGAACAGCCCGTTGTTGCCGGTCAGGATCGACAGCGGCCTGAGCGAGCCGTCCTTCTGGAAATCGCGCAGCGCGGTGATCTTCTCCAGCCCCGGCCAGTCCTCGTGCTTGAGCATGACGCAGGACGGATTGTCCATGACGATGCGGCGGATCACGGCGGGCGCCATCACCACCGTCAGGGTCAGCGGATAGTCCTGCAGCACCCAGGGAATGTCCTCGCCGATCGCCTCCACCGCCTGCCGGAAATAGGTGACGATCTGCTCGTCGGTGCGCAGCCGCGGCGACGGGGCGATCATGACGCCGGCGGCGCCCGCATCCATCGCGCTGCGCGCCAGCGCCCGCATCGCGGCAAAGCCCGGCGCCGAAACCCCGACGATGACCGGCAGCTCTTCGGCACTTTTGACGAAGCGCCTGGCCACCTGGTCGGCCTCGGCCGCATCGAGCTTCGGCGCCTCGCCGAGAATGCCGAGTACGGTGATGCCGTTGCAGCCGATGCGGCCATAGAATTCGCACAGCCTGTCGATCGAGGCTTCGTCGATGCGCCCGTCGTCGTGGAACGGCGTCGGCGCGATGGCATAGGCGCCGGTGGCCTCGTGGGTCAGCTTCATGACGTGTTTCTATCTCCCAACCATCCGAGCTCGGTCCTGCCGTTCCTGATCGCGGTCGCCGCGCGTGGTCGACCGGCATCCGGGCGCCTTAAAAATCCGTCCCGGCCGGGTTTGTCGCCCGCCGCGCCGCGCTTGGCAAGCGCGCGGGGGCGGCCGCAGGGCAGAATTGCGGTAAGCCTCGAAGCCGTCGTCCTCACGCAAAGCGGCACCCGCTTCGCCCGAGACGGCCATGGCCTATTGGGGTGGCCTATTGGGGTGGCCTATTCGGCGGCGATCTGCGGCCTTGCCAGCGGCGGCGGATCGCGCAACTGCGCGATCAACTGGGCGTGGCGAAGGCGGGCGTCCTCCACCGCCTTGTGCTTGACCGGGCCGTAGCCGCGGATCATGTCGGGCAGCGACAGAAGTTCGCGCGCCGCCGCGTAGCTGCGCGGCGACAACAGCCGCAGCACCTCGGCGACATCGGCCTCGTAAGCCGCGATCAACTCGCGCTCCATGCGACGCTCGGCACCGTAGCCGAAAAGGTCGAACGGCGTGCCGCGCAGCCCCTTCAGGCGGGCGAGCAGGCGAAACAGCGTCATGGTCCACGGCCCGAAGGTGCGCTTGCGTGGCCGGCCGCCGGCATCCTTGCCCGGCAGGATCGGTGGGGCGAGGTGGAAGCTCAGCTTGAAGTCGCCCTCGAACTGGTCGTGCAGCTGTTTTGCGAAGCCGCCATCGGTGAACAACCGCGCCACCTCGTACTCGTCCTTGTAGGCGAGCAGCTTTGCATAGTTGATGGCGACCGCGCGCGGCAATTCCTCGCCGAGGCCATGGCGGGCGGCGGCATCGCCGACCTTGACGACCAGCGCGCGGTAGCGCGCGGCAAGCCGCTCGTTCTGATAGGCGGCGAGCAGGCGCTCACGATGGGCGACGATCTCGTCGAACGACATCTCGGCGAGGGTTTTCGGCGGCGCCGTTTCCTCCTTGACCAGCGCCGCGAGCCGTGCCGGATCGGCGGCGGCGAGCCGGCCGAGCCGGAAGGCGTTGGTGTTCATCTTCACCGCCACGCCGTTGATGCCGATCGCCTGCTCGATCGCCTCGGCATGGAGCGGCAACAGCCCTCGCTGATAGGCGTAGCCGAGCATCATCATGTTGGTGGCGATGGCATCGCCGAGCAGCGCTTCGGCGACGTGGGTGAAGTCGAGGAACGCCGCATCCGGCCGCAGCGCGTTCTGCAACACGCGGTTGACCTTGCCCTGCTGGAAATCGAAATCGCGGCTGCGGATGAAATCCGCAATCGGGATCAGGTGCGTGTTGACGACGCCGTGGGTGCGGCCGCGCTCGCACAGCATCAGCGTCTCCTTGGAGATCGCCATCACCTCGTCGGCGGCGATCAACAGGTCGCAGGTGCCGGTGACGATGCGCGAGCAGGTGACGTCCGCCGGGCTGTGCGACAACCGCACATGGGACAGCACCGCGCCGCCCTTCTGCGCCAGCCCCGACATGTCGAGGATCATGCTGGCCTTGCCCTCGATGTGGGCGGCCATGCCGAGCAATGCGCCGATGGTGAGGACGCCGGTGCCACCGACACCGCCGACCGCGATGTTGTAGGGCCGGTCCAGCGTCGCCAGCGCCGGCTGCGGCAGGTCGCCGATGTCGCCGAGGTCGGCCGGCGCGCGCTTGCGCAAGGTGCCGCCCTCGACCGAGACGAACGACGGGCAAAAGCCCTTTACGCAGGAATAGTCCTTGTTGCAGCTCGACTGGTTGATGGTGCGCTTGCGCCCCAGTTCGGTCTCCAGCGGCTCCACCGAAATGCAGTTCGACTGCACCGAACAGTCGCCGCAGCCCTCGCACACCGCCGCGTTGATCATGATGCGGCGCGAGGGGTCTTCGAGGATGCCCTTCTTGCGGCGGCGGCGCTTCTCGGCCGCGCAGGTCTGCACGAACACGATGGCCGAGCAGCCCGGCGTCTCGCGCAGCGTTCTCATCACGGTGTCGAGTTCGTCGCGGTGCGCGGTTTTCGTATCGGGCGCGATGGTCGAGGCCGGATAGGCGTCGGGATTTTCCGAGACGAGGTAGATGTTGCGCACGCCCTCGGCATGAAGCTGGAAGGTGATCTGCTGCGGCGACAGATCGCCGTCGTGGCGCTGGCCGCCGGTCATCGCGACGGCGTCGTTGTAAAGAATTTTGTAGGTGATGTTGGCTTTCGAGGCGACCGCCTGCCGGATCGCGAGGCTGCCCGAATGGAAATAGGTGCCGTCGCCGAGATTGGCGAAAATGTGCTTTTCGTCGGTGAACGGCGCGATGCCGACCCACGGCGCGCCCTCGCCGCCCATGTGGGTGAACGTTTCGGTGCTGCGGTCCATCCACAACGCCATGAAGTGGCAGCCGATGCCGGCCATGGCGCGGCTGCCTTCCGGCACGTTGGTCGAGGTGTTGTGCGGACAGCCCGAGCAGAAATACGGCGTGCGGGCGATCGGCGCCACCGCCTGCACCTGCGAAGCGGTGCGGCCGTGGAACCAGTCGACCTTGGCGCGGATCAGCGCGGCGATCTCCGGATCGATCTCCATCGCCAGCAGGCGATCGGCGAGCGAGGTCGCGACCGACGCGACGCTCAGTTCCTCGGCAAACGGCAGGAAGCGCTTGTCGTGATCGTCCATCTTGCCGACGATGCGCGGGCGCACGTCGTCGCGCCAGTTGAACAGCTCCTGCTTGACCTGGTTCTCGACGATCTCGCGCCGTTCCTCGATCACCAGAATTTCCTCGAGGCCGACGGCGAAGTCGCGCACGCCCTGCGGCTCCAGCGGCCACGGCATGCCGATCTTGTAGAGGCGCAGGCCGATGCGCGCGGCGATCTCGGGGGTGATGCCGAGTTCGCGCAGCGCCTGCCGGGTGTCTTCGTAGCTCTTGCCCGAGGCCATGATGCCGAACCGCGCGTTCGGCGAGTCCATGGTGACGCGGTTGATTTTGTTGGCGCGGGCGAAGGCGATCGCCGCAAAACCCTTGTAGTCCTGCAAGCGGCGGTCCTGCGCATAGCGGTCGTCGGGCCAGCGCAGGTTGAGGCCGTCCGGCGGCATCTCGAAGTCGGTCGGGATGACGAACGGCTTCATCTCGTCGGCGATATCGATCTCGGCGGTGGTCTCCACCGTCTCGGTGATCACCTTCATGCCGACCCAGCAGCCGGAATAGCGCGACATGGCGATGCCGAGCAGCCCCATCTCGATCATCTCGTGGATGCTCGACGGATAGAGATACGGCATCAGGGCCGAGATGAAGGCATGGTCCGACTGGTGCGGCACGGTCGAGGATTTTGCGCCGTGGTCGTCGCCGGCGAGGCACAGAACGCCGCCGTGCTTGGCCGAGCCGGCCGCGTTGCCATGGCGGAACACGTCGCCGCAGCGGTCCACCCCCGGCCCCTTGCCGTACCAGATGCCGACCACGCCGTCGTGGCGAGCGCCGGGCGACAGGTTGAGCTGCTGCGACCCCCAGATCGCGGTGGCGGCGAGGTCCTCGTTGACGCCGGGCTGAAACTTGATGCCGTACTGGTCGAGGTGATGGCGCGCCGCAGCCAGTTGCTGGTCGTAGCCGCCGAGCGGCGAGCCGCGATAGCCGGTGATGAAGCCGGCCGTGTTGAGGCCGCTCGCACGGTCGCGGCGGATCTGCGCCATCGGCAGCCGCACCAGCGCCTGGATGCCGGTCAGAAAAATGTGGCCGGTGTCTTGCGTATACTTCTGATCGAGGCTGATCGGGCCTTGATTGATTCCCATCGCGCTCTCCCGTTTCGGCTCTTGCAGGGCCGCTTGCGGCGCAGTTTCACTCTCTTGGAATCACTCTACGTCGATCTTTTCCCTGAAACATCAAGAATCTGCGGGGGCGCAGCCCGGTCATGCCGACAACGAAATTTGATATCGGGGAATCCCTCCGGGATTGCGCATAGTGTCGCGGACGGGTTTTGCCGCGAAACGAGATGGCGCGCCGGAAAGCTCACGCGTCCGGGAACAGACCGTTGATCTCGCCGTGAGGAACGGCGGCGGCGAGGCCATCGAAGCTGCCATCCCCGGCGATCGCACGCGCGGCATGCAGGAAGCCGGCCCAGGCGACGCGCGCCAGCGCGCCGCCGGTGGAGATGCGGCGCACGCCGAGGCCGGCCAATTCCGCGACCGAAAGCCCCGGCGCGCCCATCAGCACGTTGACCGGCTTCGGCGCCAGCGCCGCGACCACCGCCGCGATCTCCTCGCGCTCGCGCAGGCCCGGTGCGTAGAGGCACTCGGCCCCGGCCTCGGCATAGGCGGTCAGCCGGTCGATGACGAAGCCGACATCGCGATTGCCGAACAGAAATGCCTCGCAGCGCCCGACCAGCATAACGCCGCCGCCCTCGGCATCGAGCGCGGCGCGCGCGGCGGCGATACGCGCCACCGCAAGGCTTTTGTCATAGAGCGGCGCTTCGGGGCGGCCGGTCGAATCCTCGATGGAGAGCGCCGCGACGCCGGTCGCGGCCGCGCGCGCCACATGCGCCGCCACGCCCTCGGGATCGTCGGCAAAGCCACCCTCGAAATCGGCGTTGACCGGCAGGTCGGTCGCGGCGCACAGCTCCGCGAGGTGGGCGAGCACGTCCTCGAGCGCGACACTGTTGTCGCGCTTGCCCATCGACCAGGCAAAGCCGGAGCTGGTCGAGGCCAGCGCCTTGAAACCCATTCGCTGCAACAGCCTTGCGCTGCCGATATCCCACGGATTGGGCAGCACGGAGCAGCCGCTCTCGTGCAGCGCGCGGAAGGCGGCGCGTTTGTCGGCAAGGGATGTCATGGCAGGCGTCCTTTCGTCATGCGCGGGCCTGACCCGCGCATCCATCATGTTTTTGAAGATGGGTCGGCGGGTCAAGCCCGGCGACGACGCCGCGCCTGCTCAGTAGCGATAGTGGTCGGCCTTGAACGGGCCCTGAACCTTGACGCCGATGTAGTCGGCCTGGTCCTTGCGCAGTTCGGTCAGCTTGACGCCGATCTTGGCCAGATGCAGCCGCGCCACCTTCTCGTCCAGCGTCTTGGGCAGCACATAGACCTTCTTCTGATACCTGCCGTCGGCGTTGTTGGCGAACAGTTCGATCTGCGCCAGCGTCTGGTTGGTGAACGACGCCGACATCACGAACGAGGGATGCCCCATGGCGTTGCCGAGGTTCACCAGCCGCCCCTCCGACAACAGGATGATGCGCTTGCCGTCGGGGAAGGTGATCTCGTCGACCTGCGGCTTGATGTTGTCCCACTTCAGGTTCTTCAGCGCACCGACCTGAATCTCGTTGTCGAAATGGCCGATGTTGCAGACGATGGCACGGTCCTTCATCGCGCGCATGTGGTCGATGGTGATGATGTCCTTGTTGCCGGTGGCGGTGACGAAAATGTCGGCCTGCGGCGCGGCATCCTCCATCGTTACCACCTGATAGCCCTCCATCGCCGCCTGCAACGCGCAGATCGGATCGATCTCGGACACCATGACGCGGCAGCCGGCCTGACGCAGCGACGCCGCCGAGCCCTTGCCGACGTCGCCGAAGCCCGCGACCATCGCCACCTTGCCCGACATCATCACGTCGGTGCCGCGGCGGATGCCGTCCACCAGCGACTCGCGGCAGCCGTAGAGGTTGTCGAATTTCGACTTGGTCACCGAGTCGTTGACGTTGATCGCCGGGAACAGCAGCTTGCCGTCCTTCTCCATCTGGTAGAGGCGGTGCACGCCGGTCGTGGTCTCTTCCGACACGCCCCTGATGCTTTTGGCAACCGCGCCGAACCAGCCCTTCGGCTTCTCTTTCAGAAGGCGCTTGATCAGCGCGAACAGCACCTCCTCTTCCTCGGACGCCGCCTTGTCGAGGAACGCGGCGTCGCCGCCCTCCGCGCGCACGCCGAGATGCACCAACAGCGTCGCGTCGCCGCCGTCGTCGAGGATCATGTTGGGATGCAGGCTTTCGCCGGCTTTTGCGCCGTGCCAGTCGAACAGTTTTGCGGTGTAGTCCCAGTACTCGGTCAGCGTCTCGCCCTTGACCGCGAACACCGGAATGCCGGCGGCGGCGATGGCGGCGGCGGCGTGGTCTTGCGTCGAGAAGATGTTGCACGACACCCAGCGGATGTCGGCGCCGAGCGCCTTCAGGGTTTCGATCAGC